>CAXMPB010000095.1:0-3343 GCA_964195035.1 Cellvibrionaceae bacterium
ATCAAGCGAGGGCTCACAAAACGATCAAAGCTGGCAGTCAAATCCAAACTGGCAACATCCATCTGATGACTTTTATCAAGCAAGCACACTGACTAGCGACTACAAAGCCACGCCTAAGAATACGGCAACAAAACAAAACGCAGCATCTGATAAAGCCCTTGCCTTGCTATTATTTAAACCAAAACTTGCTCAAATGGTCGAAGATACCGAGACACTTAGCCATTGCGACGACCCAACCACTTTATTATTTGTACGAATAATCGAGTTTTTGCAACAGCGTCCAGAATATAAAAAAGAACAGATCGTTGCTCACTGGCAAGGGATGTATGGGCCAGAAGAAGGCCAGGCATTACAAAGCTACCTAGAAAAAGGCGAATTGTATTATCAGATTGACGACTTAAAAAATGAACAAAAAGAACACGCGTTTAACTACGAGCAAGAATTTATTGATACGGTCGAAAAACTGATAGAACAACAAACTAATAAAGATTGTGATGCTATTCTCAAACAGCTCAACTCAAAGCCATTACATACCCTAACGGATGCCGAAAAACAGCTCTATAACAACGCGATAGCAGCGCGCTCTAAAAAAAACTAAGCGGTGTTTTTTGATGCGCTAAAAAGTATTTATTTCAACATTTGACGCTCTTTTTACAATACACACATCTTTATTACTGATATCTCTTGAATTCTCTTGTATTAACACCATATTACTCTGGAATCAATTTGACTAAATCGACTATAATGGTCGGCTTAGTACAGAATATCTGTACACACTACTGAGCATCGTTAGGTTTGTCTTTGAACCATTAATTTCCCCTGCACTTATAAACCAGAAGCTACAGCTTCAGGGCAAGCAGGTATTGGCTACTACTTTTTATAAAAAGAATTATAACAGTGGCGCCGGACTTAATAGACAACCTACAACTTTACCATCGGTAGCGGCCAAACCCTTATTCAGGAGCATACATGTCCGGAACACAACAATCGCGTATCAAAGACCTGATTGCGCGCGGTAAAGAGCAAGGTTATCTTACTTATGCCGAGGTGAACGATCACCTCCCCGACGATATTTCTGATCCAGACCAGATCGAAGAAATTATTCAGATGATTAACGACATGGGGATACGCGTATACGAAAGCGCGCCCGATGCCGAAGACGTATTAATGACCGATGGCGATTCATCAGCCGATGAAATTGCCGCAGCCGAAGCAGCCGCTGCACTTGCTGCTGTTGAGACTGAAGCTGGTCGCACCACAGACCCAGTACGTATGTATATGCGCGAAATGGGTACTGTTGAGCTATTGACTCGTGAAGGCGAAATTGCCATTGCAAAACGCATAGAAGAGGGTACTCGCGACCTGATGCATGCACTAGCTTATTGGCCAAACACCGTTGCGCGTCTTCTTGAAGAATATGCACTACTTGAAAAAGAAGAGCGTCGCATTCCCGATGTTATCTCAGGCTGGCTAGATCCTACTGAACACGTACCAGCTGCAGGCCCTGCCGCGCAGGCTGCCAAAGCTGCAGAAAAGAAAGCCGAAGGCAAAGACGATGCCGATGATGATGACGAAGAAGAAGAAAAAACAGGCCTTGACCCAGAAGAAGTCAAAGAGCGTTTTGGCGCATTAAGAAAGCAATGGAATAAAACTGAGAAGTGTATTGCCAAGCATGGTCGCGACAGCAAACAAGCTGATAAAGAGCTTGATGCACTTGGCGATAGCTTAAAATTCTTCAAACTACCACCACGTCAGTTCGAGCCTCTATATACGGCAGCTCGCAGTGTCTTACGTCGCGTTCGCAAAGAAGAACGTAACATTATGAATTTATGTGTGCGCTACGCAAGAATGCCACGCAAAACATTTGTTAAAGAATTTCCTGGTAACGAGACTAATCCCGAGTGGATTCCTGACATTATCAAGAAAAAACGTGACTATTCTGATGTGTTGCGTCAGTTTCATGAAGACATTGCACGCTCGCAACGCGCACTCCTTCGCGCCGTTAAAGAAACCGGCCTAGATATTGCCACTATAAAAGAAATTAACCGACGCATGTCGATTGGTGAAGCACGAGCACGCCGCGCCAAAAAAGAAATGGTTGAAGCTAACCTACGCTTGGTAATTTCGATCGCGAAAAAATACACTAATCGTGGCTTACAGTTTTTAGATCTTATTCAAGAAGGCAACATCGGCTTGATGAAAGCCGTTGATAAATTTGAATATCGTCGTGGCTACAAGTTTTCGACCTATGCGACGTGGTGGATTCGACAAGCAATCACACGCTCGATTGCCGACCAAGCCAGAACTATTCGTATCCCTGTACATATGATAGAGACGATTAATAAACTCAACCGCATCTCTCGTCAAATGTTACAAGAAATGGGCCGCGAGCCATCGCCAGAAGAATTAGGCGAGCGCATGGAAATGCCAGAAGATAAAGTCCGTAAAGTGCTTAAAATTGCCAAAGAGCCAATCTCGATGGAGACGCCCATTGGCGACGACGAAGATTCGCACCTAGGTGACTTTATTAAAGACAACTCTATCATCTCGCCGGTAGAAGCTACGACCGACATTGGCCTTATGGAATCGACTAGAGAAGTACTGGCAGGCTTAACTGCCCGCGAGGCAAAAGTACTGCGTATGCGCTTTGGCATCGACATGAATACCGACCACACCCTTGAGGAAGTGGGCAAACAGTTTGATGTAACCCGTGAACGTATTCGTCAGATCGAAGCAAAAGCACTGCGTAAACTACGCCACCCAAGCCGCTCAGATCACTTAAGAAGTTTCTTGGACGAATAGCAAAAAGTAGGTATCATACGCGCCTCCCGATCTTACAATAGATTAAGGAGGCGTTTTTTCTTGTTGTTGATCAACAATTAAAAAGAAAACCTTAACGCCAGATAATAGTTAAGGCAGATGTTTTTTTGCTAAGGTGTCGTGAGACGAAGCAATGTACAATAAGTACATAAGCGAAGGCTTCGAGGACGTAACGAGATCATCAAGATAAAGTATAAGTAATGGGCCTTTAGCTCAGCTGCTTAGAGCATACGACTCATAAAGACCGGGTCCGAGCTGGTAATAGAAGTACGCAGATCCAAACTGCACAAATTTGGGCCTTTAGCTCAGTTGGTTAGAGCATCCGACTCATAATCGGCAGGTCCCGTGTTCGAGTCACGGAAGGCCCACCATATCGACTAACCATGCGGGTCTCCGCATGCGTGAATGTAACCTCAACTTGTCGTCAAACGCCCACATAAAAGGCGAGCGATAGCGAGTCCAGCCCACGCCTTTTGTGGGCGATTTTTGATGTGCTTGTTATGTGATTGTAATTGGTGCATTT
>CAXMPB010000096.1:0-11792 GCA_964195035.1 Cellvibrionaceae bacterium
CTTATCG
The DNA here is from genome assembly GCA_964195035.1 of Cellvibrionaceae bacterium. Classification (GTDB taxonomy): domain Bacteria; phylum Pseudomonadota; class Gammaproteobacteria; order Pseudomonadales; family Cellvibrionaceae; genus CANLBN01. The sequence continues at coordinate 8 of CAXMPB010000096.1, forward strand.
TTGTCACCTTCTTCTGAGCTGTTTTTTGACGAACGATTCGCTGCGTTATCTTCGTCTGTTATGCGTGCATTAGGTTATGAGCTAGGTTCCGATTTGGTTGCTGAGTTAGGTTCTGAACCCTGATCTACATTAGGCATAGATTTGAGTTCTGATTTGGATGCTGAATTTTCAACCACGTCTTCAATCGTATTATGAGGTACTGACTCATCTAATATTTTTTTTGCCACTTCAATTTGGTCTTCGCTAGCGGCAATACTTTTATTGTTAAAGTCATCACTCCCTTTTTTCAGACGCTGCTCAACAGTGTTGCTAACAGTGCTATTTTTTGTCTCTAGACGGCAACCACCCGGAAGAATATTTTCATCGCTATAATATTTAAAATTTTTGTCCGACTGGTCATTTAAGTGCGATTCTACCAATGCAATATCTTGCTCGGCTAAATAGAGAGAAAATTTATCACTGCCCGTCGGTACTGCACTAAGTGCATCATCAACAAGCTTTATCACTTGTGAGCTATCAATTTCGATCTCGCGTAATACAACCGCCTCGGTTAACTTACAAATCATATCAACCATTAATATTTCTAATTTTTTCCGCTCAGTTTCGAGTGGAATTAATAGTGCCTCTATAACGCGTTCGACGCGCTCAACGCGCTCTGCAACTTTTATATCGCCATTTTCTAAGCCTGTCGCAAGCCCACGCTTTTCACCCTCAACGCAGCCCGTCTCTATGCCTTTTTCATAACCAGCGTCATAGCCTTCTTTTTTGGCAGCTTCGGTTATTGCTTGAAGCTGCTCGGCCGTGAGTGGTTTAAAAGTTTCTTCTATGGTCTCAACAATTTCAATAGACTCGCCTGCGGCTGTGTCGACAGGACCTGTTTTTTTAGGTTTTCTAAAGCGACGATCTTTTCTTTCTCGAGCTTCTTTTTCTGCAGAAGAGAGTAAAACAGTCGAGGTGACGTCGGGTAAGTTCCAACTGGTGTAATCTTGACCCGTCGCTTTGGTAGGTTTCTCTGTTGGGTCTAATGTCATCCGTCGGTACCAATCTTGGTTTTAAGCAATAACTGCTTTTGCATACAAAAAATAAATGTAATGAAAATAAATGTAGGCTAAATCGTCTACACCATTTGCTCTCCGCCACCGCCGAGATTAATTTCACCCGCATCAGCCATACGCCGAGCAATAATAAGAATGTCTTTTTGTGCGCCTTCGACTTCAGATAATTTAACAGGGCCCTTGGCTTCGAGATCATCACGAAGCAACTCGGCTGCACGGCTAGACATATTCGAGAATATTTTTTCTTGCAGATCGGGTTCTGCACCTTTAAGAGCAATAATTAATATTTCCGATGAAACCTCGCGTAGTAATGCCTGTATACCTCGGTCGTCAACATCGATAAGATTGTCAAAGACAAACATAAGGTCTTGGATCTGTACACCAGTTTCTTCGTCCATTTCTTTAATAGATTCGAGTAGCTCGCCAGCCACACTGCTATCGAGATTGTTAACAATTTCGGCTGCACATTTGTAACCACCCATAGTGGTTGTTTGCGAACCTGCATTACCCGCAAATTGTTTTTCAAGAATATCGTTAAGTTCTTTTAGTGCACTAGGTTGCACGGTATCGAGTGACGAGACACGCATCATAATGTCGAGTCTCACGCTATCGGTAAAGTAACCCATTATTTCTGCCGCTTGATCGGAGTCAAGATAGGCAATAACAATTGCCTGAATTTGTGGATGTTCATTGCGAATAATATCGGCAACAGAGCGCGGCTCCATCCATTTGAGGGTGTCGAGCCCCGTGGTATTGCCACCTAATAAAATGCGATCGATTAAGCCATGGGCTTTATCTTCGCCTAATGCGCTGACTAACATGTTGCGAATATAGTTATCGGCACCCACACCAAGGCCAGTTAAGTTACGCACCTGCTCCATAAAATTACTCATCACCAGTTGCACTTGTTCCTGCTCGATGTTGGCTAATTTACTCATGGCCTCACCCACGCGCTGAACCTCTTTGGGGCCCATATGTTTTAACACTTCAGCGGCATCTGTCTCGCCGAGTGTTAACAGTAAAATGGCAGCTTGCTCTATGGGTGCAATTTCTAACTCTGTACCTTCGGTCATTCTGCGTTAATCCATCGTTTAATAACTTGAGAAACTCGACCTGGATCTTCGGCAACAAGGCCTTTAATACTATTGAGCATATGCTCGTAGCTTTCTTCAGGTCCAGGTAATGCTAGTGATTCGCCACCATGAAGCGTGACGGTTTCATCAGATAATTCATCAAATGAACCTAAACCCGATGCCTCTAATGCAGCTAACTGCTTGGCTTCTTCATCTTCTTTCGCCTGCGAGCCCGTACTTGCTAGCGTTTTAAGTATGGGTCGCAATAAACCTAAGAAGATAATTAATACAATTAACACACCCGCAAATGGCTTTACGAGCGAGATTAACCATGGCTCTTGCCAAATAGGCACTTCTGTACTGAGAATATCTTCGTTAGTATTAAGAAACGGGGTATTAATAATATTGACGCTGTCGCCTCTTGCCGCCGAGAAACCAACCGCGTTTCTTACCAATATTGCCAAGCGTTCTAGCTCATTTTCAGACCAAGTCTCGAAACTCGTGACACCTGTCTCTGGGTTAGTAACTTGCCTATCATCGACGACCACGGCAACCGTTAAGCGCCGCACTTGTCCAACTTGTCTCTTGGTATAGCTCACCGTACGATCTAACTCAAAGTTACGGGTCGCCTGACTTCGAGAATTAGAGGGTGGCGCAGGCGCTGCCTCGCCATTTTTTGCCACGGCTTGCTCAGGAGCAGCGCCATCGGCGGGAGGCTGGTTGGTTAACGCGCCCGGAATACCCCCAATGCCAGTGCCTGAGCGTTGCTCGTCGAGAGTTTGCTCACTTCTCATTGCCGGCAGGTCTGGGTTAAACATTTCTTCAGCTTGTTCGACTTCGTTAAAATCAACATCCGCTGCAACTTCTGCACGGTAGCGTTGTGCACCAATAATTGGGTCGAGTATGCTACGCACTCGACTGGTAATAGAATCTTCAATTTGAGTGGCGTATTCGAGCTCTTGCATCGCTTTAGCAATTTTAGGATTCTCATCACCGGTAGACAATAAGTTACCTTTTTGGTCAACGATGGTGACATTGGATAAGCGCAGCTCTGTAATACTTGAGGCAACTAGGTTTGCAATAGCACGAACCTGATCAGCTTTAATGGTCCGTCCTGGATACAGCTCTAAAAATACAGAGGCTCTAGGCTCGCGGGCATCGCGCACAAACACAGAGGCTTTAGGAATCGCCAAGTGGATTCTTGCACTGCGCACGGTATTCATACTGGTAATGGTACGTGCAAGTTCGCCCTCTAAACTTCGACGATAGCGTGCCGTCTCCATAAATTGACTAGTACCCAATGGCTGTTCTTTATCGAGCATTTCAAAGCCATGTGACGCATCACCTGGTAGCCCAAGTGCCGATAATTTCATGCGGGCATTATGAATTTCATCGGCTGCTACTAACAGTGTGCCCGAGCGAGTATCTACTTTAAATTGAATGTTATTCATCTCTAACACTTCGATAACTTCACTTGAATCAAGACGATCGAGGCCTGCATAAAGTGGGCGATAGTCATCGCCAATTGTCCATAGAACAACAGCAAAACCAATAGCAACACTGGCAGCTAATGCCACCATTAATCCTGCCTGCCTCAATATATTTAAATTATTAAAGCCATCAACAAGATCACTAGTAGAGCGATCCTTTTTGACAGAACCCGATCCTAAATCATCGGCCATGCTATCTGCTGCACCCATTACACTCTACTCTTATACTGTTGGTTGGTTAGTTATCTTTAAAAAATAACTCTGACTTTCTCAAAGGTCGAATCAAAAATATTGGCTAAACCTGTCTTAAATTAGACTGGCATATTCATGATGTCTCGATAAGATTCAACTAATTTATTGCGTACCTGTAACATACTCTGAAAAGCCACGCTCGATTTTTGAGAGGCTATCATGACATCGGTAATATCGACACCACTTTGGCCTTGCTCGAAGGCTGTTCTCAATGAACTGGTTGCATCTTGAAGACCGTCTACTTTATTGACTGCTTGGCCCATGATCTGCCCAAAACTTGGCGTCTCTGTCGCAGGTTTTAATGGTGAACTTCCGTTAAGTGGATTTACATCTGTACCTTGCACAGGAGCAAAGGCTTTTGTTTGTGCCTGCAACGAACGCATCTCAAGTAATACGCGGTTTATGTCCATTCTGTCAGAAATCATGCTTCTTCCTCTTCAGCTATTTATCATTAATGGCTTAAAACGGTAATGACAAAATTTTGGCTTTATTCTAAAATTTTCTTAACTAGTAGTTGATTAGCACAAACTAGGCCAGTTTTTGGCATATTTTAAATAGAGTTAATATTAAGAGAGTATTAAATAAAGAAGTGGTAGTGAATATTGAACAGCACCTTAAGAAATAAGGCACTAAAAAACTTAAAAAACTAAGGAGGCTACCCAGAGTAAAAGCCTAGCTTATATAAGATAGACGGATTAAAAGCGATATATTAAGTTACTAAAAATTACAGATTGATATCGAGTTCTTTAAGGTATTTTTCGAGCTTTGTCTCAGCTATGTGTGCTTCTAAGCGCTATCTATTATCTAAAAATATGGCGTGGGTGTTAACCGCCCATTTGTCGGGTTAGTTACTGCCAATATTGTTATAATCATGATCATATCATCACGTTCTAAAAAACTATTCTTGGTAGCGGTAGAAAAACATCAAAACCAGCCGCTAAATTACTCACAATCACTCTTGAAAAAGTACTCATCAATAACGCTTAAAAAAGCTTGATCAATAATCTATTGATCAAGCTTTTAATGTGACTTTTTAGAAGTATTTAGGGTGTGGCTAAGGCCTTATGCTAAATCCATTACTTCATCTAAGTTAAGCCCTACCTCGCGCATTTTTGCGAGTTTGTAGCGTAGTGTGCGCGGGCTAATACCTAAACGTTGAGCGGTATTTTTTCGGCTACCTTTTTCTTCTCTTAAGGTATCGACAATGATTTCAAATTCTCGCTGTTTTAAGTCGTCACCTAACTGTGTCGGCTTATCGATTACTGTTGTATTAACGTTAGATTCTAACGCTGACGTTTGGTGCTCGGCTGACGAATATTTTGCACCGTCGCCTACACTGTTTTTTGCGCTGTTACGTGTGCCATCGAGATCGTTAATAGCTTGAAACGGCACAATTTCAAGTGGCTGTATCGGTGCTATCGATAATATATCGAGACCTAAATCTTCCTCTGTAATTAACGCTCCTGCCTGTAATATCATTGCACGTTGCATAACATTATCTAACTCGCGTACGTTGCCCGGCCAGTTATATTCAAACAGCGCACGCTGTGCTGATTCATCTAATCGAATACCGGTACGACTTTGTTTAACCGCATGTTTTTGCAGTAAGCGACTTGCGAGAGGCAAAATATCTTCGCGACGCTCACGTAATGGTTTCCACAGTAGTGGCAATACACTTAAACGATAATATAAATCTTCTCTAAATTTACCGCTGGTAATTTGTTGTTGCATATCTCTATTCGAGGTCGCAATAACACGAACATCTAATGGGATTACTTTTCTACCACCCAAACGTTCAACTTCTTTTTCTTGGAGCACACGCAATAATTTTGCCTGTAAACCCATGTCCATTTCAGAAATTTCATCCAGTAATAGTGTGCCACCATTAGCTTGTTCAAATTTACCAGGTGCACTCGCATAAGCGCCCGTATAGGCGCCTTTTTCGTAACCAAACAACATCGCCTCTAGCATGTTTTCAGGAATAGCCGCACAGTTAATAGCAATAAATGGTTTTTTAACACGTGGTGACTTTTGATGGATAAAACGGGCAAGCACTTCTTTACCGGTACCTGATTCACCAATAATTAATACCGTAGAATCTGTTTGTGCCATACGGTTGGCTAATTGTAATAAATGCTGACTATTAGCTGACTTAGCAATCGGTTCATCGCTCATGACATCTTCGCGACCATCAAGTTGTTTGGCTACAATATCAACCAAAGCTTTAGGCTCGAAAGGCTTGACCAAATAATCAATTGCACCGTGACGAATAGCATCTACTGAATCGCGAATACTCGCGTAGGCGGTAATTAATAACATAGGTATATGTGCGTAATCACTTTTCACTTGACGCAATAAATCGTGGCCACTTAGCTTACCCATATTTACATCAGAGACAATCATCGCAATATCATTTTGATTTGCAAGTATCTCAAGTGCAGCCTCTACATTGGGTGCACCGATGGAATCATACTTTGCCAAGGTCAAGGTATCTTGAAGCGCTTCGCGCAATGATGGATCGTCTTCTACCACCAGTACTTTTGGGATAATTTCATCTTTTACATTAGCGTCATTATGACTATCTTTTATTGCAAGACTCATACTTGGTCTTCCTCATTATCTCTTTTTACATTTAACTTAAACAAATGAATATGCCTCATAAGAATTCTAATACTAACCAACAAACTGTTAACCACAAAGCGGTAGTGTTAAACACGCACAAACACCACCCTCGACTCGATTCGTCAGCGAGAAACCTCCACCGTGAGATTGTGCAACAATACGTACAACCGATAAGCCAATGCCCGTGCCCTGCTCTTTAGTGGTAAAAAACATGTTGTTTAATTGCGGTTCAACTGCTTTCTCGATACCGGTACCGTTGTCAAAAATACTAATCAGTAATTGATGATCCTGACGCTCAAAGCGGATGCTAATTTCTGCGGGCTCTTTGCAAGCTTGTAAACTGTTATTGACCAAGTTTAATAATGCACCACTGATCGCATCTAAATTACATTGAATCGCGCAATTGTTGTCTTCAACTAAATACTCCCATTTACAGTTAGCTTTGTAGGCTTTTATCGGCATTTCAATCGATTCTGCTAAGGTTTTTTGTAATTGATTAACACTGACTTTATCGGTGATAGGCACGTCGCCCTTCACGAACAACAACATATCGCTGACTTGTCGCTCCATATAGTGCAGTCGATTAACAAGCTTGTGAGAAAACTCATTCCGCTGCGGGAGGCTGATATCATCTCGACAAAGATGATTGGCGTAGAGCATTGCTGACGATAAGGGCGTTCTTACCTGATGAGCCAATGTTGAAACCATTTTACCAAGGGCTGATAGGCGCTCATTGCGGCTTAGTTCGGCTTGTAGGTTGCGGGTTTCGGTTTGATCAGTCAGCAGGATGATCTGCCCCTCATCACCCAAAGAGCGTGTCACGATACTAATGCGCCTGCCCTGGTGATTAGAGACCTCGTGTCCGTCATCATCTTTTGGAACAATACAAGTTTGAATAACTTCTCGCCATTTGCGACCTTGTAAGTTGGGCTCTAGCAACGACTCTGCGGTTGGATTGCTCTCGATAATAAAACCATGTTTATCCAATACAATAACGCCACCAGGTAATACATTGATCAATACCTCTAACCGGTGCGCTAACTGTTCTTTTTCTTGGAGCTCATCAATACGCTGTTCACTGACCGTATCTAACTCTTCGGTCAAATCCATCACCCGCTGTTCTAAATGCTGATAAGAGTCAGCCAATTGATTAGACAGCTGATTAAATACCGCAAAGGTATCTTGCAATTTTTCAGGCCCCTGCTCGTTAGGCTTATCTTTAGCCACAGTACCCGTCGCAAGAAAAACTGCGGGAGTAGACTTGGCTTGTTTTGGCTTAAAAATAGTATTTGGCTGTGCCATGGAGCATTTACACCTTTTTGACTCTTATTGAACTCATAGCAGATACATAGCAAGGCTAATGCCAGTTTTTTTTATTCAATAGATTCAGTTACTTACAAAGGCTATTTTTTTTACATCTGTTTTTATGACAAAAAAATGGCAATATTTACAGCTGTTTTGGCAGGTCAACAACCCTTGAAAATAGCCCCTATTTTAAGGCTCGCTTCAATGTGCTGACATAGCTATGCGATGAAATTTTCAAAAAAATTAAAAACTCAGTCTCTATTTTTGAAGACGACAGAAGTAAATACCTATTAATGCAAAGTATTTTAAAAGAAACGACAATGCGTTAGCTCTACTTACATCATTAATTAGTTTGGGAAAGAGTGTAAATTGTGAAATAGTCACGGAGGGAGTAGAGACAAAGCAACAAGCTAAACTTGTAGCTAACTGTCATAGGGATCAATTACAAGGCTATTTATTTAACAAATCACTGCTTAAAATATCAGTCGAGTAACGCTTTTTTAATAACGCTACCCCACTGAAAAACATCAAAAATAATTTACCTATTAACTATTGAGCTGCACCAAAAATTTCAATCTCAGCACTGGTCACTAATTCTGCCTGCCATGCTCTAAACTCAGAGGCAAGCGATGCTTGTGTTAGTGAAATACGCGCGCTTTGTTTTTCTTCTTCACTTAGTGAGGCGAAGTCAGCATTGGTCACCGTATTGAGTGATACTAAGACGTAGTCGTTATTGGCTAAATAAAGAGAAGATGTTACCGGTGCTGCTTTAGATGCCAGCTTATTTAACTTAAATACATGCTCAACGAGTTCAGCGTTTAAAGCACGATTCTCGCGGGTAATATTATTTTCGCTATTTATAACAAGATTATTATTGATTGCGACTTCTTCTAACGCTTTACCCTCAGCAAGTGCAGTTTGTAAATTTTTTGCTTGCTCGGCTAACTGTTTTTTAGCACGTTCAATTTTAAGCGCGGCGATAATGTCATCACTCTTTTCTTCTAATGTTTGTGTGCGTATAGGCTCATGCTTAGTTAATTTAATAACAACGGCATAGTCTGGTGCTATTTCTATCACTTCGCTGGCAAACTTCTCTAATAATACTTGATCACTAAAGGCAGCATTCAAAACACGACCATCACTTAACACTGCATCGCTACTACCATTACGGGTAAATAAAGCCGTTTCACCACTAGCCAGATTTAATTCATCGGCTACCTCAGCAAGACTATCTGCATTGTAGGCAAGATCAGTAAGCTCGGCTAATTTTGCAACAAAAATCTGCTCTGCTTCTATGGTTTGCAAGTCTAATTTAAGACGATCTTTGTCTTCTGCGTTTAAAGATGACTCATCATCTTTGCCACCGCTTACTGACACTAATTTAATAAAGTGAGTGGCGTTATCAACTACTATCGGCCCTGAGACTTCGCCTTCTTTCAAATTTTCGAGTGCGCTCTCAAATGCAGGTGGAAATACATTGCCATTGGAGACACCTAAATTACCACCCGCGTCTTTGGTGGCAAAATCATCGCTGTATTCGCGAGCAAGCGCAGAAAAATCTGCTGAGCCACTTGCTAGTTTTTCTTGAAGCACAACTATATTTTCATCGGCAAGCTCATTATCGGCATCAACCATAATATGAGCAGCTTCGCGCTCTACTAAAGAAGTTTGTCTACGTTCTTGTTCAAAACGCTGCTGAATGTCGTCGCTACTCACTGAAATATCGTTAGTAAAATCACTCACCTTTAACTCGATAAATTCAATGGCGACTTGTTCTTCAGTATTATAATCTGCCTTGTTGGCATCGTATTTTTTTTGGATATCATCCGCTGTAACAATTATAGAAGCGGGTAAATCGGCAATCGGTAATGACACCCATGAAAAATTGCGGCTTTGGCGAGACAAGCCATATAATTTTTCTACTTCTGCTTGAGTTACAAAACCCGTTGTATTAAATACATTTAAAAATTGCTCGGCAGCTAAACTTTGCTTCAGCTCAGCTCGATAGGCTACTGGCGTGAAACCCGATGCTCTAAGCCCTTGAACAAACAACTCTGAATCAAAGCGACCATCGGATTGAAATTGCTCTTGTTGTGTAATAAATTTGTCTATGGCTTCATCACCAATTGTCATGCCCGACTTCAGTGCTTTATCTTGTACAACACTACGTTGAATAAGACTTTGCAATGCCGGTGCACGCAGCCGATCGTCTGATAGGAACTCAGGTGGCAGGCTATTGCCAAATTGCCCTTGTAGGCGCTGCCTTTCTTGCTGAAGAGCAACTTGCAACTCTCGTTCTGATATCGTATTACCATTAACTTCAGCAACATCGCTAAAATTTTGCCCATAGCCGCCGCTGCCGGATAAATCGACTAAACTGAGCGCCATAATTAAGCCTAAAAATCCTACGACTAATATCGCAACCGTGCCTTTCATATTTTCACGCATAGCTTGCAGCATGTATAACCTCAACTCAAAATCAATGTATTAGGGTGTTTTTAATCGCTAAAAATCATCGTTTTAATGACTCATTTTAGGATCTTCTCATTATATGTGCCACTACTAAAGTAACAATCTACTGTTCGACAATAAATCATGTTAAGCGGCTGTATTCGATAAAACCTATAAGCACTCGCTTAAAATAATAAAGGCGCATCCTAAGACGCGCCTTTTGTACGTTTATCATTTTTTTAAAATTAGATGTTTACAGCATCTTTTAATGATTTGCCGGCTTTAAAATTTGGTATTTTTGCAGCAGCAATTTGTATTGGTTGACCTGTTTGTGGATTACGTCCTGTTCTTGCAGCGCGATCTTTAACAGAAAATGTACCAAATCCTACTAGCGCAACAGAATCGCCTTTTTGTAAGGCTCCTTGAACAGATTCAATCACAGCATCTAGTGCGCGACCTGCAGCAGCTTTAGGAATATCTGCAGATGCAGCAATTGAATCAATCAGTTCGGCTTTATTCACAATTAACCCCTTTCGGTATTTGTTTTTCTAATTTATAGGCGTTTAGTTATTTAAACGCTTATTTTTTTATATAATAGTATATTAATACTATAGCTTTTTGATCGTTTTTGGTGCGTTAATTAATTATATTTATTTTTAAACTATACAGACTCTACAGCCTTATTTTTTGCCCTAATTCTATTCTTACTAAAAATATAGTGAAGCTCAAATATACTAGATCTATTACCAAACCATGAAGACAAAACAGAGGACGTTTTATACCAATTGCCTGCATGAGGGTCAAGCAGGCATTTAAAAATAGTTCAACAAAGTGTCCTTAGAATAAGAAAAACCACTTGATGGTACATAATCGCTCATGAATTATGCGTTAATGCTTAACACCTGGCCTATCGGCAGATTCTCGTACTTTGGCTTCTAATGCACTGTACTCATCATCTGATAATGGTGTTGGCATCGATTGAAGGGCAATTTCTAACACTTCATCAACCCATCTAACTGGCTTTATCTCTAAATCTTGAAGGATATTGGCTGGTATTTCTTTTAAATCCCGCTGATTTTCTAAGGGTATTAGGATTGTTTTAATACCACCACGATGAGCCGCCAATAACTTTTCTTTAAGACCGCCAATACGTAAAACTTCGCCTCGCAAGGTAATCTCACCGGTCATGGCTACATCAGCCCGAACAGGAATACCTGTTAGCACTGAAACTAACGCTGTACACATTGCAACACCAGCACTAGGCCCATCTTTAGGTGTTGCGCCCTCTGGCACATGAATATGAATATCAAAGTGCTCTGAGTAGTCGGGTGCGATACCGAGTATTTGAGAGCGTGAGCGAACAACCGTTAACGCCGCTTGAATAGACTCTTGCATCACATCGCCCAATGAGCCCGTTTTGACCATGCGGCCTTTGCCATGGATGGCAGATGCCTCAATCGTTAATAGTTCACCGCCAACCTGTGTCCAAGCAAGCCCGGTTACTTGGCCAACTTGATTTTCTTGCTCGGCAACACCA
>CAXMPB010000097.1:0-4475 GCA_964195035.1 Cellvibrionaceae bacterium
CACTTTTAAGTTCACCCTCACCCATTATTAAATAGTCACTAAGCGAATACTCTCGAGCGATATCCGCTAAAGTTTCTCCCTTTACAAGACTAGCTCGTAGGCGAGATAGAATCCCCTCTCTCTCTTCGGGATAACGATTAAAAATATACTCTGCAATTGTCGTATTTAATAGTGCATCACCTAAAAATTCAAGACGCTCATTATTGGCTTTACTATAACTTCTATGGGTTAATGCTAAGGACAACAATGATCCATCAGAAAACTGATAGGCCAATTTTTTTTGCAAGCGTTCATAATCAATAGAAGTATTATTCATTGATTCATTCCGACGCGGCACTACAACACTTTTCGGGGCGTGAACTATCCAATAAGCTATTAAAGATTAATACTACATCAATATTGTATACAATATTGATTCGTTCTTCATATTCAATAGTCACTAATGTTATATTTTTCTTTTTAAGAACTTTGACCGAATCAACCGCTTTACCGCGAATATTATTAAGCCTAAAAGTTTTCGTAAGCTTACTTCGAACTTGACTAGACGTCATTTTTGGAAATGTTGGATCATCTGCGAGACCTTGTAGCGTTGACACAACAAACCGGTTATCGAGATAAAAGGGAGCTAATTTTGCAACGATAGTAAATATTGCACCAAATAAAATAATCACAGATAACCAACCGATAGAAGATAAGCCTTTCTGCTGTTTTAAACTAATCATCGTGCTTCCTTAATTAACAATCTATTTTACTTATTGACGAGGCCAGAGTAGTCACTCTAACTGTCCATTAATTTAAATGAAGCTATTGAATAGCCCCCGCACGAGAGAAGCTAGGTAGGCTTTTAAAACCTTCCCAGTGCATCCAAATCGCAAAGGCTTTTCCTACTATATTTTCTTGTGGAACTGGACCCCATACACGACTATCTGAACTATTGTTTCTATTATCACCCATCATAAAGTAATGTCCAACAGGAACTATGTAATTACGCACAAAACGTGGATTATAATAAGCCTCTGAATAGATGATTTCTTTTCTGGTCTGATGATCAACTTCCCCTAATTGCTCTGTAAACAACTCATAGCTCGGTCGTGAAGCCGGCAGCCGTGCCTGAAGCGACTCTGATATTTTTTGTCCATTGACAAACAACTCGTTATTTATGTAGTTGATTTTATCACCAGGGAGACCAACAACGCGTTTAATAAAATATTGCTTTCTGTGAGGCGGGAAAAAAACCATCACATCCCCGCGTTCGGGCTCATTAATATTAACAACCTTTGTTCTTACTACGGGTAGACGTATGCCGTAAGTAAATTTATTAACCAGAATAAAATCTCCTACTTCTAGTGTTGGAATCATCGAACCTGAAGGAATTTGAAAAGGTTCGGCGATAAATGAACGTAAAATCAAAACAATAAACAGGACAGGGAAAAAAGATTTTGAGTACTCGACAATAGCAGGCTCAAATGCGTTAACGGAACGTTTTTTAGAGAGTAAAAACTTGTCTAATAGAACTACGAAGCCTGATATAAAAACGGCTATAACCAAAATCAGGGGAAAATTAATATCCATAAGCAATCTGTCCAGCGATGTTGTTTTTAAATTATGATATGGCGTAAATTTCATTCTCTTGTAAAAAAGTGATTACTTATCTATTTTTAAAACGGCTAAGAAGGCTTCTTGAGGAATTTCAACATTGCCCACTTGTTTCATGCGTTTTTTACCTGCTTTTTGTTTTTCTAGTAATTTTTTCTTACGACTTATATCGCCACCATAACATTTGGCAGTCACATTTTTACGCAATGCCTTTACGGTAGTGCGCGCAACAACTTGTCCACCTAATGCGGCCTGAATAGCAACATCAAACATCTGGCGAGGAATTAATTCTTTCATTTTTTCTGTCAGGCTGCGACCACGTCCTTGGGCATAATCTCGATGAAGAATAACAGCAAGCGCATCAACTTTATCGCCATTAATTAATACATCTAAGCGCGTTAATGGTGCTTTTTGGAAACGAATAAAACTATAGTCTAGTGATGCAAACCCACGACTTACTGATTTTAATCGATCAAAGAAATCCATAACCACTTCATTCATTGGCAACTCATATCGAAGGGATACTTGTGAACCAACATACTGCATATCTTTTTGCACACCTCGTTTCTCAATGCAGAGCGTTATAACAGCGCCTAAATGTGCTTGTGGCACTAGAATGTTTGCCTCTACAATCGGTTCACGCATTTCTTTAACAGAACCTGCATCTGGCAATTTTGAAGGATTGTCAACAATAACAATGTCGCCATTATTTTTTTCAATTTCAAAAATAACCGTTGGTGCAGTGGTAATCAAATCAAGATTATATTCGCGCTCTAACCTCTCTTGAATGATCTCCATATGCAACATGCCTAAAAAGCCGCAACGAAAGCCAAAACCTAATGCATCTGAGCTTTCTGGCTCATAAAATAAAGACGCATCATTAAGTGTTAATTTTGCAAGTGCTTCACGAAAGGATTCGTAATCATCAGAACTAACAGGAAATAAACCGGCATACACTTGCGGTTTTACTTTTTTAAATCCAGGCAATGCCGCAACATCTTTATATAGATTAGCATGCGTTAAAGTATCGCCAACCGGTGCTCCGTGGATATCTTTAATACCCGCGACAACAAAGCCAACTTCACCAGCCTTTAATTCTTTAAGGGGAAAACGTTTGGGTGTAAAAACACCCACGCTATCGATAACATGAGACTTGCCAATCGATTTTATAACAATTTTATCGCGTAGTTTTAAAGTACCTTGCATCACGCGAACAAGAGAGACAACACCCAAATAATTATCAAACCATGAATCAATAATTAATGCTTGCAGTGGCGCATCAATGTCTCCAACAGGAGCAGGCACATTAGCAACTAACTCCTCTAAAACATCTTGAACACCTAGGCCTGATTTTGCACTACAACGAACAGCCTCTGTAGCTTCGATACCAATGATTTCTTCAATCTCTTGAGCCACGCGCTCAGGATCAGCTTGCGGTAAATCCATTTTATTCAAAATGGGAATAACTTCTAAGCCTTGCTCAAGTGCCGTATAACAATTTGCCACTGATTGTGCTTCAACGCCCTGTGCCGCATCCACAACTAAAAGCGCGCCTTCACAAGCTGCTAAGGAACGCGAGACTTCATAGCTAAAGTCAACATGGCCAGGAGTATCAATAAAATTTAGCTGATAGGTTTTTCCATCGAGAGCAGTATAATCAAGGGTTACACTTTGCGCTTTAATCGTAATGCCACGCTCTCGCTCTATATCCATTGAGTCGAGAACCTGAGCTTCCATTTCACGAACAGATAAGCCCCCACAATCTTGAATAAACCGATCTGCTAGAGTCGACTTACCATGATCAATATGGGCAATGATAGAAAAATTACGAATATGACTTAAATCTGACACTATTGAGTATGCACCGTAAACTGGAGGGAAGAATTAAAGTGCGTGATTTTACCCCATAAGCTCGCCATGTTCTATGAATGACTGAGTTATCGGCGCAAAGAATATAAATGAATGACTAGGACGCAGTCCAAGAATAGCTTGCGTTGTGAGTTAGCGCGGCTTTGAGTGCATTTTTTGGTGATTTGAGACTAATCGTGCCTCTACTCTCCATAAGCACGCGTCTTTAAGCGACGAAAATTAACGAGAGGATGGGGCCAAAAAAGCTTCCGTAGTAGATCACTATTAGCAGATAAAGTCCAAAATAATGCCGAAGCTGCTCTTTATCGGACTAAATCAAGCTGCTCTAGGGATATGCATTAAATCCATAGACATAACCCGTTAGCTGACCCGATAACACGATTGCAGGATAAAATAATCTATGATGTATTAGCACCATCCGCACTGGCAACAGCACACACAGTTTTTATACTTTCAGAAAGTCTGAGATAAGTAACTGTTTCACCAAATGGTATAGACAGTAATTGCTGCCAGATAGCTTGTTGAAAGTCAGTTCCAGCAAGCGCAATGAGAATGGTGAAATCATGTCGTTTAACTAAAAATTATTCGTCTAGCGGCTTAATCGTCTCATCTATGACCGAATGCTCATCATTGACAATCTTCGCGTTAAAGTATCGACATAGTCTTTTATCAATCACCTCTCTTGCTTTATGATGGCGTCAACCATATAGACAGTTGGGCATTTATCAAGCCCAATAAAAGTTTGCCATAAGATGTTTTATGATTCTGGACAAAAAATTTATCCATACCTTTAGCTTATCATCTCACTTAAGCAATAAATTTATAGGGCCCTAAAACCAGACCTATAAAAACATTCAGCTTTATTTTTCTATAATTAGACTTCGAAATAATGGTGAACCGCGTCGCAAAAACCTAATCGGTAGAGGCTTATTGACAGGTAATAGTTTTTCAATTTCTCTAAAGCTGTTCACCGACATTACATCGTCAAAACCAAGCTGCACTAAAACATC
>CAXMPB010000098.1:0-3000 GCA_964195035.1 Cellvibrionaceae bacterium
ATGCTTTTTGGGCCGTTATCTTATTATATTTGATGAGATTTGGTGGTGGTATAATTTCATTAGATAGAATCTTATTTAATAAACGCTAATATTTAATGGCATCTAACGACCCATTACTTGAGCTCTAAAACAGCTGGAGTATCAAATGCATCACTAGAGCTATAAACAGAGCTATAAAAATTGGGTTATTAACTCTCTTTAAAAAGCACCTCTTCAATGGCCACAACATAAATACTTAATACATTATATTCATCATGTCTATAATTCCATTTAATATCAAAATCGTACAAGTACATACTATAAATACGGTTAGAATCAACCTCTTGATAGGCAGGCCGTGGATCTTGCTGTAACACCTCACGGATCAATTTCTTAAAACTATCTGCACATTCTATATCTTTAGCAACGTTAAAATCATCAAGAAACCTAGATGCCGCCTCTAAAAAAATAATAGGTAGTACTTCAGGTGCATTAGGGGCCATTGTATTTGATGCATCTGACACATTATCGACATAAGGCACATAGGGTTTAATATCGACAATAGGCGTACCATCAAGTAAATCTATACCAGATAAATGTAAAATTATTTGTAGATTTTTTTGTCTACCTTTTTGCTCATCACTTTTATATTCGATACGATCTAACTTAACGACAGACAAACCAATATTATTAGGCCTAAAAGAAGAGCGAGTTGCAAATACCCCTATTTTTTTATTACCGCCTAGGCGTGGCGGCCTAACTTTTGGTTTCCATTGTTTGTCGATATGCTGATGAAAAATAAAGGTGAGCCAAAGGTGACTTACTTTCTCTAAACCTTCGACAGCTTCTTTTTGATTAAATGCAGGCAATAATATTAATTTTCCAACGGCGCTTGGACATAATAACGATTGTCGAGGAATACCAAATTTTTCTGGGAAACAACTTTCTATATAAGCGATAGGCTCAACTGTATACTTCACTAAGAACTCTCTGATTAGCTAACTGGGTTAAGCTTTCTAATTATATTTTTAATACTACGCTCTAATTACACGACAGGGCCTAAGTGCTTAACATCATCGCCTATGTTGAGCAGGCCGGGCTTGGTGATTTTTGCACAAAGCCCACCGTGCCCAAGCATAGCAGCAACACCATTTTTACCCAGTACCGCCTCCATTCTCAAACAGGGGTGACACAGTGCGGTTGTCTCTAAAATACAATCACCAATCTGTAAGCGCTGATGTCTTAGTGCCGTTAAATTAATGCCCGAGACGACTAAATTACGACGCAATATTGCAGGGTCAATTGCCTCTTTGTTTAATAGGCGCGTAATCATATCGATATATTCAACACTGATAATAGTGACTTGCCTTGCAGAGCCTTCGCTCCCCTGACAGCGTCGATCGCCCTCTAGACCAAAGCCTTGTATGGCCATCGCAGACTCGACAATGGTCATCGCCTCTTTTCGTGCAGGACGAAGACCAATCCACTCTAACTTACCTGAAGGCAAATCATTTAAATAACGTGCAAATAAACGTCCTTGAACTGACATAAAAAACCTTACTATTTACAATGCTGCTGGATTAACACCATCAAACCATTGACGAATTAGAGTATTATTGAAATCTTCAGGTAATACAAAATGACTATATTCTCTTCGGGCTGGATAATTTTTTCGTAATCCATCAAAATCATCCACGCCACATAAGGCTTGATGATCACGCCTTATGTCATAGCAAGATAATAATAAACGATTAAAATTCTCAAAATCTTTAGTGCTATCGTTTAATGTTTTTTGATCAAAAACTGAATTAACCGCAATTGCTTTTTTATCGGTCGTTAATAAAGAGTAAGCGTGAGCACTTGCGGACCGCTTTAAAAAGCTGCTTAGGGCTTGATAAATCATAAACGTGCCCTGCTCTCGCCCTTCAATACTGTAACCTGCAATATGTGGTGATCCTAAAATTATTTTATTTAATAGCGACTGATCAACAATCGGTTCGTTTTCCCATACATCTAAGACGACATTTAATTTTCTATTACTTAAGGCTCGCCTGTCTAGTTCTTGACTCAGTGCAACAGTATCAATCACAGCCCCACGACCACTATTTATAAGCAGCGCATCATTTTTAATAGTCGCACATTCTTGTTTACCTAACATATGATAGCTAGGATAATCACCGTCTATTGTTAAGGGCACATGACAACTAATTATATCCGCTTGGGTTAGCAAGCGGTCTAGATCTACAAGCGCTATATCAGTTGTTGCAGGCAAAAAAGGATCGTAGCAAATGCACTTAACACCCAATGCTGTTAAGTATTTATAAAGTCTACTGCCAACATTACCACAACCGATAATACCAATCGTTTTTGTAAGCCATTGCGGCTGAGCTATTGCCATCGCAGATAATACATACTGTACAACTGCATTGGCATTACACCCTGGTGCATTGGCCCAAGCAATATTGGCCTGCGACAGATATTCAGTATCTAGGTGATCTATACCAATCGTGCAACTACCAACAAACTTTATCGTTTTATTATTTGATAACAGCTCACTATTGACATTGGTTACGGATCGCACCAGTAAAATATCGGCATCAGCGATATCATCTGATGTGATCTCGCGTCCGGGCAAGCTAGTGATGTCTCCAAACTCACTAAACAATTCTTTCGCTAAGGGGATATTTTGATCGGCAATAATTTTCATTTATTTATTCTCATTGCATACTTATTATAATTCATTTGCGTCAGATTATAAAAAATCAATGCTACTAGCTAGCCTAGAAAAGCCCATTTTTTTGCAAAACAATTGATATTTTTTGACATCAGGCTTTTTAAGCGACAAATCATTGACTGACGCTATCATTGGTATATCTACAACAATGGTTGCGAGTTTTTTTGCCATATTTATCTGTTCTTCATACTGCACTAATTTATTGATTAGCGTACTTGAGCCACGTATTGATAAATTGCTAAGTTCATTAATATTGTCCAACATATTCTCTACAGAGCCAAAATATT
>CAXMPB010000099.1:0-2875 GCA_964195035.1 Cellvibrionaceae bacterium
GTGATCGTAAAGGTTTGGCGGCAATTTCCTTAACCACCGACACGTCTATTTTAACGGCTGTTGGTAATGACTATGGCTACGACGCTATATTTTCTCGTCAAATAGAAGCACTAGCTTCGCCGCAAGATGTAGTGGTTGCCTACTCTACCAGCGGTAATAGTAGTAATGTATTGGCCGCTATTAAAACCGCAAAAGAAATTGGTTGCTTCACCTCAGCATTAACGGGCGAGTCTGGCGGACAATTAAAAGCTATCGTCGATACTTGTATTTGCGTTCCTTCATCTCACACGCCTCGAATTCAAGAAGCCCATGCTTTTATTGGTCACATGTTATGTGCTGCGGTCGATGCCGAATTTTCAGCATAAACTTCTGTATCAACTGATGGCTAGCTACTAATGAAAGTTGCCTTTTTAGATCGCGATGGCGTTATTAATAAAGACGCTGGCTATACCTATAAAATTGATGATTTTGAATTTATTGATGGCTGTATAGACGCGCTAAAAGCTATCCAAGAAAAAAATTATAAAATTATCCTAGTCACTAATCAGTCGGGCATTGGGCGTGGTTATTATAGCGAGGCGGCATACCGCAAATTAACTCGCTGGTATCGCGAGCAACTGTTAGATCAAGGTATTACAATTACTGACGTATTTCATTGCCCTCATTCGCCAGAGGATTTATGTGATTGTCGTAAGCCTAAAGAGGGTTTATTTTTGCAGGCGGCACAAAAATATTCTATCAACTTCTCAAACTCTTTTATGGTTGGTGATAAAGTCTCGGATTTACAGGCGGCGCATGCGGCAGGTATTTCTCGTTTAGTCTTGATCAATGTTGATCGCAATAAAAAGAATGATCAAGGCGCCCTTATTGCGGCTGGCTTATCAAAACCAATAGAGTGGTCGTCTTCTCTTTTGGAATTCTCGAAAACTCTCTAGCCTATATTTTAGCTATTTTTTAGTTATGTTTTTTACCCTTCTTACTGGTAACCCTTTAGTAATTGTTGCCAGTTTTTATTGCTAAAATAGAGTTTGGTATTTTTTGCCTTCTCTTTATTGAGTGAGCGTAAGAACCGCTGTAAATTTTGTTTTTTCCACTTTTTAGGCCCCGCCATTATATCGTCGATTATTTTGCCTTTATCAAAATCAATAATAAAAATTTTATTGCAATCATCAATTAGAATATTGTTGGCGTTAAGGTCGTCGTGATAAATATTATGCCGATGAAATTTTGCAATCGTCGTGCCTATGTCAAACCAAATGTTGTCAGCAAGATTTTTAGTGAGTAACTGCACTAAAGATTGTGTGTTCGCGAGTGTGGCTGTAATAATGTCAGCTCTGTAGCCAAATATTGAGTAACTAATACGTGCTGCGATAGGCGCAGGGGCAGGTAGTTTTAACGCATTAAGAGATGTAAGTAAGATGAATTCCTGATAGACGCGAGTTTGTTGTAATTGACTGTGCTTGTTTTGGAATGGATTCCAAAAATAAAAGTCGGCGTTTAATTTACCTACCAGCCCGCCACGCCAATAATGTTTTAGCACGTAATCTTTTTGTTTATGTTTAAAAAAATAAGTTTGACCGCGCCCCATTGCCTGCCTATAAACTTTTTTCTGGTCAAGCAGGTATTCTGGGTTGAACAGTGAGTTAAATAGTGAGCCATCAAGCAATCTAAGGTCACTTTTCACATCTCTCTTTACGTCACAGTCTACCCCGCTCTTTGTGTTAAGAGGCTCATGATATATGATGTATTGATTATCTACGATCTTGGTTTGAATGGTCATTATTTATGTCGTTGCCGTTATTAAAAGCACCCGCTAATCTCTGTTTGTTGCGCTTGTCCGCTATTGGCGACGTTACACACATATTGCCAATAGTGCGTACCTTACAACACTATTGGCCAGAAACAAAAATCACTTGGATTATTGGTCATCTGGAGCATCAACTAGTAAAGGATATCGAGGGTGTTGAGTTTGTCGTCTTCGATAAATCGCTAGGACTTAGAGCTTACCAGATTTTGTGGTCGCAATTGCGCGGTAGAAAATTTGATGTGTTTTTGCATATGCAGGTCTCGCTGCGTGCTAATATCGCTAGTCTTTGTGTGCGAGCGCCTATTAAACTTGGGTTTGATAAAAGACGCGCGAAGGATTTTCAGTGGTTGTTTAGCAACGCTTGTATTAACGCTATTGCATGTCAGCATGTATTAGATGGTTTTTTTGAATTTTTAAAAGCTTTAGGTCTGAGCGAGCGAAAACTAGTATGGGATATTCCCATTCCTTTGCTAGATCAGCAGTGGGCTACCAATTTAATTAATGATCAACGAGTGCTTATTATTAACCCCAGTAGTAGCCAGCGATTAAATAACTGGCGCAATTGGGGAGCAGATAACTATGCAAAACTGATTGAGTATGCAATCGAAAAATATGACTTGAGGGTGATGTTGACAGGTGGTCCTGCAGACAATGAGCGCGCACTTGCACAAGCAATTATCACAAATTCTGTGTTGAGTGAAAAACCAGATTTATTGAATAAGGTCGATAATCTTGTTGGTGAGACATCACTAAAACAGCTCGCGGCACTGATGCAAAAATCGGTTGGAGTGATAGCACCTGATACAGGCCCCGCACATATCGCTAACGCATTAGGCAGGCCAATCATTGGTTTATTTGTGACATCAAATCCAAGGCGTACAGGGCCTTATGTTATTAATGAGATGTTTAGTGACTTAACCGTTAACCAATATCCTCAGGCCTTATTGAAATATGAAAATATCAGTGAGGGCGATGCCCCTTGGGGTAAGCGCGTTCGAGATGCAGATGCTGTCGATTTAATTACAATTGAGGCAGTGAAGGGCAGGCTAGATAAAATTTGTGATGGTT
>CAXMPB010000100.1:0-3927 GCA_964195035.1 Cellvibrionaceae bacterium
TTTCACTAGCTATTTTTACTGCTACAGCCTCTTTAAAATCACCTGAAAAATTTATTTTCTCTTACTTGTATCCTAACAACCCTCCCGACTCCGCCTTAACAACATAAGTTAAAAAGACTTATGAAAACTTATCATTTTTATCATTAAATATTTAGGAGGACACAATGAAACCATCTACAAAACTGACTCTGGTTGCAGCTACTCTTATTTCTATATCTTGCGCGTATACAGCTGGAGATAAAGTATTAACCGATAAAGCGGGCTGATAAATGACAACGTGTAAAGATGGATCTAAGTAATAGATCTTTAATAATAAACCGCTTTATACTTGGGTTGGCGATAGTCAAACAGGTGATACAACATGGGACGGTGTAGATGGTGTTTGGCATAGGGCTGAAAAGTCGGACACTAGCCGCTTATTAATGACTTCTGATAGCCAATTACCAAACCAACAGAACACAACATTCTCTGGCCTTTGTGTGCAGCTGGCTGAGTGAAAAATTTAAGTCGTGCGGGCAACACATTAAAAACCTGAGCATAAACTGCTCGGTTTTTTAATTTATACATTGCTAAACTAATTCGTGTGCCATCCAAAAAAGGCGCTATCACAAAACGACCCACACCAAATAATGTCAGCACTGGATTACTCAGTTTTACTAATCATTTAACGCTAACAATAAACAAATCACCAAACTCTAATAACCGGTAAGTCACTCCACTGAGTCGTATAGGCGGGCGACTTAAAGTTTTGTCGCATAACCCACGGCTTGCGTATGCCCTGCGCGGCTATAAATGCCGTTCCCCTACCATATTTTTTATTAATGGCATCTAGTGTAGACATTACTTTATCGCTTATTAATGGCTGCCCACGACAAAAAAAGTCTTGCTGGCTATAATCTTTTACTACTAATTCAATCAGCCCGATACCCGCTTTTGAATACTGTCTATCGGGTAAGAATATTTGTTCTATTCCCGCTTTAGCATAATGAATCACTAGCCTTGAATCATCGGTCGCATAGGGCAGTTGCACTACAATACTTTTAGCATAGTAATTAGGTGAAAATGGTGATGTTTGTAAAAACACATGAATCGTTTTAACCCTATATTTTTGTTTGCGCAACTTCTCACAGGCCCTTGTTGCATAAAGTGTGATCGCTTCGTGTAACTGAGATAAAGCCGTTACCTTTTTACCAAATGAACGCGTACTATAAATTTGTTTTTTATCTTGCACCACATCTAAACCAAGGCATTCCACACCGGTTAATTCACTGGCGGTGCGTTCAAGGCAGACACTGCCTATCTGCCGAATTAATTTTTTATCTGCCTGTGATAAATCCCAAGCCGTATGAATGCCATTAGCGGCAAGTTTTTTTGATAGCTTTTTTCCTACGCCCCAAACTTTATTAGTGGCTAGGCGTCGCAATAACCACTCCCACTTAACGGATGTATCCAACACACAAACACCATTACATTGGGATATTTTTTTAGCCGCATGATTGGCCAGTTTTGCGAGCGTTTTGGTGGGTGCAATACCCACCCCCACAGGCATACGCGTATACTGCCAGACTTTATCTTTAATCTCGTGCCCGTAAACTTTTAAGTCATTACTAAAACCGTCTAAACTCAAAAACATTTCATCAATACTGTAGATCTCAATGTCTGGACTAAAATATTTTAGTGTCTCCATCACTCGATTTGATATATCTCCATACAAGGCATAATTACTTGAGAACACATGAACATGATTGGCTTCTAAAAAATCTTTTAATTGAAAATATGCTTTAAGATCTGGAACATCTAGCTCTTTAGCTTCTTTGCTTCGCGCAACAATACAGCCATCGTTATTCGACAAAACCACTAATGGCTTGCCGCGCAAATCAGGTCTAAAAATTTGCTCACAACTCGCATAAAACGAATTGCAGTCAACTAGCGCATACATTTTTTGTGCTGATTAATTGAATAGGTCACCACCCCCTCTATGATTAAACTATTCTCCTCACCGATGGGAATAGGGGCGTACTTCTTATTTGAAGATAACAAACGCTTTTCATGTTTATCTAATACCTTACACGTTAGCTCGCCATCCAAGGCTGCCAACACGACATCACCGTGAGCGGCCTCGATAGCTCTATCTATAATTAATAAGTCACCATCAAAGATACCAAGTCCTTGCATAGAATCACCACCTACACGGCAAAAAAACGTCGCTGCTGGGTGCTGTATCAAATGTTCGTTAAGGTCTAAGGTTTTATCGAGATGATCGTCAGCTGGGCTAGGAAACCCGGCTGGCACACGCGCTAAAAATAAAGGCGTAAGAACACTGCAGCGCTTTAAAAAGCCGCCTACTGCTTGAATAGACATAATAATACCTAGAGAATAGCTAAAGAATACATACTGTTTATATATACAGTATTATACAATTGGCAATCTCGCAAGTGAATATCAATAAATTTTACCAAGGGGATAAAAGGGGGTAATGAGGCAAGGCTTCATCGTGTCTTATTGAGCTGTTGTCTCAGATAGTTACAACGCAAAGGGCCAATCGGCGCGGTTTATATCGAAAGGATTAATTAGCTCCATAGCTAGCCCTCAGTTATCTCTGTCGTGGTAGGTGCTGGCTGAAGGCAAGGAATACTGCTCACTTTTAACTTAACGTATTGATATATCCTGTCACTTGTAAGCTTGCAATATATCCTGAAATGGCAGTGGCTTAGCAATGCCATAACCTTGTGCATAGTCGACACCGATTTCACGAAGCATACCTTTGATTTCGTCGCTCTCGACAAATTCAGCAATCGTTTTCATACCCATTATCTGACCAATCTCATTTATCGATTTGACCATCGCATGATCAATCGGATCGTCGATAATATCTTTCACGAACATACCGTCAATCTTGAGGTAATCCACAGGCAGACTTTTTAAGTAACCGAAGGATGACAAACCACTACCAAAATCATCAAGCGCAAATCGACAACCAAGTTGCTTCAATGTCGATATCAGTTGTGTTGCCATGCTCATGTTCGATATAGCGGCGGTTTCTGTGATTTCAAAGCAGATTTTTTTGCCCTCGATACCCGTTTTATCAAGTTCCTTTTTTATAAAGCTAAGTACTTTAGGGTCAGCTAAAGACTGGCCAGAAAGGTTGATGGAAATAAAGCTAACGTCATTAACAAATACAGGATTCTCAGCCAATAAAATGAAAGCTCGCCCAATTACCCAGAGATCAATTTTTGTTATTAGATTATAGCGTTCGGCAGCAGGTAAAAATGCCCCTGGAGGAATTATCTCCTGATTTTCACCGATCATCCGGATGAGTAGTTCGTAATGTCTATCGCTGCTATTGCCTAATGGTACTATCGCCTGTGCATAGAGACAAAAGCGATTTTCTTCGAGTGCCTTATTAAGCCTCGATACCCACTGCATCTCGCCATGACGCTGGGCCGTCTCGGCAGCTTGCGGATGGTAGACATGGATACGGTTACGACCGGAATCTTTTGCCATATAACAAGCGGCATCGGCTTCCTTAAGTAACTCGGTCATGTTAGGGGTCGCCTCTGTAATGGCGACCACGCCAATACTAACCCCCACTCTAAAGGACTGTCCTTCCCATAAAAAAACATAATCCTGTATCACCTTGTATAAATCGTCGGCTAGCCGCTGGGCCTGCTCAAGCGAGCAGCGCTCCATTAACACGCTAAACTCATCACCACCCATACGCGCTAGGGTGTCTCGCTGTCTTACAACCCGTTGAAGTGCCGAGGTTATTTGTCTCAACAGTTCATCACCAGCAGCATGACCACAGCTATCATTGACCACCTTGAACTGATCCAGGTCCATAAAACACAAGGCATGCTGCTGCTTATCTCGTTTGACCGAATCAAGCAGTCGCAGTGCTCGCCGTTCAAATTCACGCCTGTTGACCAG
>CAXMPB010000101.1:0-3568 GCA_964195035.1 Cellvibrionaceae bacterium
GTTGCTTCTTTGGTGATACTTGAACCTACAAAAGTAGCTTATAAATAATGAGTCGATGATGCTAGCAATTCATACTAACGAGTAAGCCAAATTATATTTGTGGTAGAAAGAGAATAGACAAGTTAGAGGAATTATCTATGAGTAACATTCAGCAACTATTCTCAGCACTAGTCATAGCCTGCAGCGGCTTGCTGGCGTCTCCTATATTGGCCGGCACTGCTGATGTTATCGATGTAGAAGTGCGCTACAAGGGCGGTAATAGTTTCCAGGTAATCACGACACTCGAGCATGCAGATACAGGTTGGAAGCATTATGCCAATGGCTGGGAGATACTCGACGAAAGCGGTAAGACACTGGGTCTGCGTGTGTTACATCATCCACACGTTAACGAGCAACCTTTTAGTCGCAGCCATACCCTAGATATACCGGCAACCGTTAAGACTATTACCATTCGTGGTATAGATTCTGTTCATGGAATCGGCGGTAAGGAAAAGAGCATTAAACTAGTGAGAGAAAGATAAAAAAGAATAAGTTAAAATGATTGTAGCGATGCGATTTTATGAGTAGATGATCCTATCAGTAGTAAAGCCTATGAATAAGTTATGCTTATGGATAGAGTTTTAGTCAACACTTATTCAGCAGCTGCTGTCGATTCTAATTTAGTGCAGTCCCAACCCCAACCACGCTGCTTCTCTACAAAACTTTCTGCTTTGCCTTCACAATAGCCAACTTCATTTAAAGAGCTCCAAAGTGTTTGATTGCCGGCGGCTTTTTCATAAACTACCCGGCAAGGAATTTGGCTGTCGGCACTTTCGTAAACAACCCTAACTGTACGTTCTATGCCATCGTGTTGGCATGCATACACTTCGTCTGCAGCAAGCAATGATGATAAAAGTAAAGCGGATACACCTAAACATAAACATAATAATTTCATCATAAAGACTCCCAGTGATCGTGATAACAACTTATTTTTTTATAATCGAGCTGTTTCGAATATGGCGGCTAAGGGTTATTTAATAAGCATTATTAACTAGTGTAACATTATGCGGTTCGATGGCTGCGACAAATCTAACGATGTTGATTAAACATAAAAATTTTTAGTGTTCGATGGATAACAAGGGTCTTCATTGTCTGGTTTATAGCTACCAACGACAGAGCTTAACTAAAGTGCCTAACGTTATATCTATTTCTAAAAAAAGTAGGCGAAGGTGTCATTAGTCATTACTGATATTTTTATTGATATGTTTATTGAGAAATATTCATAAATGAATGTAGATATGTCATGTGATCAATAGATATATCCACATACCTCTAATCATAAAGTTTTCTAGGGTACGCAATGTGCATTCTAGAAATTGACACTATAATAGGGTTAAAAGGATTGTGAAATTGTTGACAGGATGAAAACGTAAGGTTTTAAAGTGGTAGGTATCTCATATATTCAAGCCTTTGGCTGAAGGCTAATAGACACTTTATTAGTTATTCTTTGTTTTGTATGTGCTTTAAGACTTTTCTTGAGGCTATATCGCGTATAATTCATAAGTTTTATAGTGTCTCTGTTTTTTAACAGGCTTCTGCCATTCAAACTCTCTAGCGTAATTGGTACTCTCCTTGGCTTTAACTCCTCAACATATCAAAGCTCTCAGCGACATAATAGTTGAGTGTAAAACAGCTGATCAATTTAAGTTCGCACAAAGGCTTATGCGATTTAAAGACGATGACTCGAGTGCAGAAATAGAGCGATTAATCACGGACATTGAAACCTCATATGAATGGGTAAATCAACGTCGAGCCAACAGTGTTGAGATCTCATTCGCGCAATTACCTGTCTCCGAGCGTCGCGAAGAAATTGCAGAGGCAATTTTACATAATCAGGTCGTCATAATTGCGGGCGAGACCGGCTCGGGTAAAACAACACAGTTACCTAAGATTTGTCTTTCGTTAGGGCAAGGTGTGAAAGGGTTAATTGGTCATACGCAGCCACGGCGTATTGCCGCTAGAAGTGTCGCTAATCGAATCGCTGAAGAGTTGAACATTCCCTTAGGTGGCTTGGTCGGTTATCAAGTACGTTTCACTGATGTAGCAACTGATGCCACTGCGATTAAATTAATGACAGATGGTATTTTACTGGCCGAGATTCAAAAGGATCGACTTCTTAGCCGCTACGATACGATTATTATTGACGAGGCTCACGAGCGCAGTCTTAATATTGATTTCTTATTAGGGTATTTAAAACAGCTTTTGCCCAAGCGCCCCGATTTAAAAGTGATTATTACATCGGCAACAATCGATGTTGAGAAATTTTCACAGCATTTTAATGATGCGCCTGTTATAGAAGTTTCTGGTCGAACCTTTCCTGTTGAGACCTTGTATCGTCCTTTAACCGAAACCGATAGCGAATCATTAATTGATGCCATTATTAATGCGATTAATGAAATTACAACGCTTGATAATCAGGGTGATATTTTAGTTTTTTTAAGTGGAGAGCGCGATATTCGCGAAACAGCGTTACGCCTTCGCCGTGAAGCAATACCCCATCTCAGTGTTGTGCCCTTGTATGCACGCCTTAGTGTGAACGAGCAAAATAAAATTTTTCAACCGCATCGTGGGCGTCGTGTAGTACTCGCAACTAATGTGGCTGAGACATCGTTGACGGTACCCGGAATTCGCTACGTGATTGACCCAGGTTATGCGCGAATTAGCCGCTATAGTTTTAGAACAAAAGTGCAGCGCTTGCCCATTGAGTCTATTTCTCAAGCTAGTGCAAATCAACGACAAGGTCGTTGTGGGCGCGTAAGCGAGGGCGTATGTATTCGTCTATATAGTGAGCAAGATTTTTTGTCTCGGCCAGAGTTTACCGACCCAGAAATACTGCGCACTAATTTGGCTGCGGTTATTTTACAAATGGCGCAACTCAGCTTGGGTGATATTCGCCACTTTCCCTTTCTCGAAATGCCAGATCATCGCTTGATTAACGACGGTTATAAATTGCTGCAAGAATTACAGGCAATTAACGGACGTAATCAGCTAACACCTCTGGGTCGACGCCTAGCGCAATTACCCGTTGATCCGCGTTTTGCCCGCATGCTGGTTGCCGCACAAGACTGGAACTGTTTGAGCGAGATGCTAATTATTATTAGCGCGCTTTCGGTACAAGATCCTCGTGAGCGACCAGCCGACAAACCACAAGCTGCCGATCAATGCCACCGCGAATATTGGGATGAAAAGTCAGATTTCTTAGCCTATGTGAATCTATGGCAAAGCTACGAGTTACAGCGCCAAACGTTATCTAATAGCCAGTGCCAAAAATGGTGTAAAAAGAATTTTTTAGTTTATATGCGCATGCGAGAATGGCGGGATATTCATACGCAACTCCACGTTGCTACAAAAAAATTATCCCTAAAAGTTAATTCTGAGCCTGCTAATTATGCCGCTATTCATACAGCTCTATTAACCGGTTTGTTGGGGAACTTAGGTAATTTTTCTAAAGAAAAAACCAATGATTACTTTGGTGCACGCAATCGTCGCTTTCAAATATTTCCGGGTTCATCTCAATTTAAAAAGAAAC
>CAXMPB010000102.1:0-4891 GCA_964195035.1 Cellvibrionaceae bacterium
TAAGAGTGGATTTTATATCGACGGTACTTTTGGCCGTGGTGGTCATAGCGGTTTGGTCTTGGAGGGGCTGTCAGAAGCCGGGTGCTTGCTGAGTATAGATAAAGACCCTCAAGCAATCGCCGTCGGTAATTTACAGTTTGGCAAAGACTCGCGATTTGAACTAGTACAAGAGTCCTTTGCAGATATGAGGGCGTTAGTCGAGTCGAGAAATAAGCTGGGAGAGGTCGCGGGCATTTTGCTTGATTTAGGCGTCTCCTCCCCGCAGCTCGATCAGGCTGAGAGAGGCTTTAGTTTTTCTCACGACGGCCCGCTTGATATGCGTATGGACGATAGTGCAGGAATAACCGCTGCGCAGTGGGTTAATTCAGCGAGTGAGAGCGAGATTGTACGAGTATTAAAAGAATATGGTGAAGAGCGGTTCGCGCGCCGGATGGCAAGGGCAATTTTACAAGAGCGAGCAGCTGAACCTATTACCACCACCTCGCGCTTGGCAAAAATAATAGCAGCTGCACATCCCGCTTGGGAGCGAGGGAAGAACCCAGCTACAAAGGCTTTTCAGGGGATCAGAATACACATTAACGACGAGCTCAAAGATTTAGAGCAAGTGTTGGATGACACCTTAGACATGTTGGCGGTTGGTGGGCGCTTGGTGGTTATTAGTTTTCACTCATTAGAGGATCGACGTGTAAAACGTTTTATTCAGCGTCATGTGAAAGGTGATGATTTGCCAGCAGGCTTGCCGGTTACGGCAGATAAGTTAAATAAACGTTTAAAGCTGGTTGGTAAGATGATCAAGGCTGGAGAGCAAGAGCTAGAGGTAAATCCACGTGCGCGCAGTGCTGTTATGCGTGTTGCTGAAAAAATTGCATAGGCGTATTAAAAAATTTATTAGGTGATACGTGTCATGAAAGTACTCAGTGTAAATCAACAAGCTTGCTCTTTTAAGTTATTTATATTGATTGTTTTTTTGTGGTTAGCGCTTATTGCATCGTCATTAGCGATTGTCTTTGTGACCTACAAAACACGTGTTGAGTTTAATCATCTAGAGGCTCTCAGGCGAGAACAGAATAAATTGCAAGTTGTATTGGGGCAGTACTTGTTAGAAGAGAGTGCCTGGGCCTCATTTAATCGTATTGAAAAAATAGCAAGCGAACACTTGCAAATGCAAGTACCTAAGGCAGAACGCATCATTATGATTACATCTAAGGTTAAGTCTGATGAAGGTTAAGACGCATTCAGCCAAAATTGTTCGCTGGCGTTTTTACTTTGTATTGCTTGCTTTGCTTGGCTTGATGATTTCTCTTGTGTGGCATTTAGCATCTATTCAAATTATGCCCAATGAGTCGCGTGGATATGAATTTCTTCAAAGGCAGGGTTTAGTAAGAACGCTGCGCTTAGAAACCATACCTGCTTTGCGTGGCGTGATTACAGATCGTAATGGCGAGCCCTTGGCTATTAGTACGCCAGTTGTATCGTTATGGGCGCAGCCGCAAGAGCTTCGCTTGTCGATTGAAAGGCTTGCTGAGCTATCCGATAAGTTATCGGTCAAGCCTGCCACCTTAAAGAAAAAATTATCGCGTTTTAAAAATAAAGAGTTTATGTACTTGCGTCGTCATATGACTCCTGCGGATGCAGAGGATGTATTGGCTTTAGGGGTCTCGGGTGTTTATGCGCAGCAAGAATACCGTCGTTTTTATCCGGCGGGTGAAGTGGCGGCGCATTTAGTGGGCTTTACAAATATTGATGATAAAGGTCAGGAGGGTTTAGAGCTGGCTTTTAATAAGTGGCTAACGGGTGAAGCAGGTAAAAAGCAGGTGTTAAAAGATCTGCGCGGCCGTATCTTTAAGGACGTTAGCTTAATATCCGAGGCCAGTGCAGGTAATGATATCGCCTTAAGTATCGATATGCGTTTACAGTATTTGGCATACAGAGAATTGAAAGAAGCCGTGAAGGCACACAAGGCAAAATCGGGTTCTGTTGTTTTGTTAGATGCAAAAACTGGTGAAGTCTTAGCCATGGTGAATCAGCCATCATTCAATCCCAATGATCGGTCTGGCCTAAAGGTAAATGCACTGCGCAATCGTGCAATGACCGATCAGTTTGAGCCGGGCTCAACAATGAAGCCTTTAACCGTGATGGCAGCGTTAGAGACGGGTCGCTTTACTCCGACTACTGAGATTGATACGAACCCTGGTTTTTTACGCGTAGGCAAAAAAACATTATTAGATCCAGTGAATTACGGTGTGATGAGCGTGGGTAAAATATTACAAAAATCTAGTCAAGTTGGTTTGACAAAAATAAGTCTCGATCTTGACGGCGATGAAATTCGAGATATGTTTTTTCGTGCGGGCCTTGGCCAAGGTACGGGCACTGGGTTTCCGGGTGAGGCAGTTGGTGTGTTGCCAGGTTATGCTAAATGGCAGCCTATTGTGCAGGCGAATTTTTCTTTTGGTTACGGTATATCGTTAACTGCATTGCAGTTGGCGCAAGCCTACAGTGTTATCGCTAATAGGGGCGAGAAAACACCGGTCACTTTATTAAAGCTAAATGATAGTGTTGAGTCTACGACAGTTGTGCAGCCGCAAATTGCTAAACAAGTAGCCACAATGTTGGAGCGTGTTATACAAAAAGGTGGTACTGGTACCCGGGCTGAAATTCCTGCGTATTATGCAGCGGGTAAAACGGGAACGATTCATAAAGTAGGTCGTAATGGTTATGCAGATGATCGGTATTTATCATTGTTTGCAGGCTTTGCTCCGGCGAATGATCCAAGAATAATTGCAGTTGTTGCTATTAATGAACCAAGAGCTGGTCAGTACTTTGGTGGAGAAGTCGCCGCACCAGTTTTTTCTGCTTTGATGGAGCATGGTTTACGTATATTGCAGGTCACCCCAGATTATATTCCGGCAAGCACAACGCAAGTTGTTCATAAAAGCGGTGTGAGCGCATCAATAAAAAGAGAGCCTTTATCATGATGGCTCCATTAGTTGGTTCGTCGGTACATTCGCTTAAAGAGTTGCTCGGTAACTTTACTGCTGAGAGTGTTGTCCACGATATCTTTGTCAGTGGTTTAAGTATTGATAGTCGTAACATAGAGGCTGGATATTTATTTGTTGCCGTACAAGGCGTTATTAGCCACGGTAGACAATTTATTACGCAAGCGATTCAAAATGGTGCTTGTGCTGTTCTTATCGATGAAACTGAAGATGCAATTACATCAACTATTCCTGTTATTAAAATTCCTTGCTTACAAAATGTTTTAAGTAAAATAGCCGGCCGTTTTTATCACAATCCCTCGTCGCAGATACCTGTTTATGGAATTACGGGTACCAATGGTAAGACCACCTGTTCGCATTTGTTGGCGCAGTGTCTAGCTGCATATGATGTTAACTGCGGCGTGATGGGTACCTTGGGTTACGGTGTTGTCTCAGTTGCTAATAGCTCTATTAATATCGCCGTTAGCGCGAATGCTGAAAATTATAAGCAAGCAGGAGAGCCTGCAGGAAAATTTACGACGACGGGTATGACAACTGCTGATCCTATCAGTACGCAAAAAATATGTGCAGAGCTATTAGCGTGTAATGCCCAAGCTATTGTTATGGAAGTATCAAGTCATGGGCTGGTGCAGCATCGTGTTGAAGATATTGATATTAATACTGCAGTCTTTACAAATTTAACGCAGGATCACCTAGATTATCATGTCTCGATGAAAGCCTATGGCGAAGCAAAAGCGCGTTTGTTTGATATGCCTTCTGTTATTAATGCAGTCATTAATCAGGATGATGATTTCTCTGGCGAGTTAATTAAACATATCCAAAAAAATGTTCGCCTAGCAACTTATAGCCTGTCTGAGCAAGGCGCCAAATATGCGCAGTCCGTGGCACATTTCTCGTTTAGTCACCCAAAATATACAAGCCAAGGTGTTACAGCTGTGTTGCATACGCCAGAAGGTGAGTTTTCTGTCGCTACTCGATTAGTTGGTGCCTTTAACTTAAGTAATATGTTGGCAGTTATTAGTTCTCTGTATCTGAATAATTATTCTTTGAAAAAAATTATTAGTTTACTGCCATCATTAAAATCAGTGCCGGGTCGAATGGAATTGATTGCTAATCAAATAGATTTGCAGGTTGTGGTTGATTTTGCGCATACCCCCGATGCTTTAAAAAGTGCATTGAGAGCACTGCGGACGCATCTACATAATAATATCTGGTGTGTTTTTGGTTGTGGGGGTGATCGCGATACTGATAAGCGAGCAAAGATGGCGGCAATTGCAGAGCAGTTAGCTAATCATATCGTGGTGACGAATGATAATCCTCGAACTGAGTCCGCGCAAAATATCTTCAATGATATTAAACAAGGCTTTTCTCGCGAGCACCGTACAATTGAAAATAGAGCTGATGCAATTGCTTACGCTATTGCATACGCAGGTAAAGGCGATATTGTCTTAATTGCCGGTAAAGGTCATGAAGACTATCAAATTATTGGTTCAGAAAAAATACAGTTTAATGATCGCGAGCAGGCACAGTTGAGCCTACATAAGCGAGAGCAAGAGGGGGCTTTATGATTAAGTCATTCTTGCTACAAGAGATTAAAAGTATATTTGGTGGTGAATTATTGGTGAATAATTTACCTGAAAATAATAGTGATTTATTCATTAATTCTATATCGACCGATACACGTGCAATTAGTGCTGGGGATTTATTCGTGGCCTTGCGTGGCGATAATTACGATGCGCATGATTATTTGCAAGAGGCTGTCGATAAAGGCGCTAAGGCTTTGGTCATAAATGAAACTTCTCGTCATCAGCTAAATAGTTTGTCTTTAGAGTCTGTTTTAGTGTGGTTGGTTAAAGATACCTTAGTAGCACTTGGGCAGCTTGCTAAGTATCAGC
>CAXMPB010000103.1:0-9870 GCA_964195035.1 Cellvibrionaceae bacterium
GCTGTGTGCGTCTAAAGTCAGGTGTTAAATCTGAGGATACACTTTAAATAAACTGATTACGGATTATAATTTAACCTTATGAAGGCCTTGAGTAGTTAAGAGCGGCATCGATGTGCTCTTGATAAAACCCTCTATTCTTTAAAAATCGAATTTGCCTAGAAAGCTCAGTGATATCAGTAGCAGGGCCATCACCAAAACGTTTTATTTTTACAACTTTTGCGCGATCTAACCAATCGATAGCCAGCTGATCAAAAACAATATTCGATAAACTATCGAATATACCTTTTGCTCTTAAGGCTATTTTAATTTTAAAAGGCCCGTCGCCAGTATTAGCGCGATAGCGAATATACATATCTGTATAACGTTCATCACTTTGATAATCTTTTTCTTTTAGGTAATCGAGCAGATGATTAACCATGTCAGAGGCATAGCCTTTGGTAATTAATCTCTGATATAACTCGAGCCGTGAATACTCTCTGCGCGCAAGATAACGGAATGCGCTATTTTTTGCAGGCGCATCAACATCTGTTAACTCAAGTGGTTTTTTATCGAGGTTGTTATTAATTAAACGCTCGCTATGATCGCTCATCTTTATAACATTATTTGGCAATACGGCAGGCAGCATAATTTATTTACCAACTCTTATGATCTGACCTTTGAACGACAGTTGTATACTTTGTATTTTGCCTAGCCTATAAAAAAGAAGATATTCTCACAAAAGCTAAACCAAAGCGGCAGGCTTTTTTTAAACAAGCTATGCAAGCGGCTCTTAGACTTCGCCGTTATTAAGCTAAATAAAGCTAGGTAAAGCAACAAGACCCAAAGGGCATGGCTTTAGTAGCACAAGATAAATTTCTGCTCGTACTAATATTTTGAAGCAACGTTCGAGACCATATTTCAGTACAATTTTTTTGTACAATGTTCCAGTACAATACTTCAAGCCAAAGTTTAAAATGAAAATTTTAGGCCAATGTCTTGAAGCAGTATTTCGAGCCAAGGCGATACTAATTATTATTCTTTAGACGCCGCCGATAAATCAGCCTTCATGTCTACAACGTTATCTTTTTTACCATCGTCATCTTTAGGCAATAAGCGCTCGCGAATAATAGCCTCTATTTCTTCGGCCATTTCTGGTCGCTCTTTTAAAAACTTGCCTACGTTTGCTTTACCTTGGCCAATTTTTTCGCCTTTGTAGCTATACCATGCACCCGCTTTATCGATTAACTCTAACTTTACCCCTTGGTCGATAATCTCTCCCATTAGGTTAATACCCTCGCCATACATAATTTGAAATTCTGCCTGCCTAAACGGTGGAGCCACTTTGTTTTTAACAACTTTTACGCGCGTCTCACTACCCGTAACTTCATCACCATCTTTAACGGCACCAATACGACGTATATCTAGGCGAACTGAGGCGTAGAATTTAAGCGCATTACCGCCAGTGGTCGTCTCGGGAGAACCAAACATTACGCCAATTTTCATACGAATTTGGTTAATAAATATGACGAGGCAATTAGCATTTTTAATGTTGCCAGTAATTTTACGCAAAGCTTGTGACATTAAGCGTGCCTGCAGACCAACATGGTGATCACCCATATCGCCTTCGATTTCAGCTTTAGGCGTTAATGCTGCAACAGAGTCAATGACTAACACATCAATTGCACCTGAACGAACCAACATGTCAGACACTTCAAGAGCTTGCTCCCCAGTATCTGGCTGAGAAATCATTAAGTCATCAACATTAACGCCCAGCTTTTCTGCATAAATTGGATCTAGTGCATGCTCAGCATCGATAAAGGCACAAGTACCCCCAGCTTTTTGTGCCTCGGCAATCACCTGTAATGTCAGTGTCGTTTTACCCGATGATTCTGGACCATAAATTTCTACAATCCGGCCACGAGGCAGACCACCTATTCCTAAGGCTACATCTAAACCTAGTGAACCCGTAGAAATAGCAGGAATTTTTACATGCTCACGGTCGCCCATGCGCATAACTGTGCCTTTACCAAACTGGCGCTCAATTTGGCTCAAGGCCGCCTGTAATGCTTTGTCTTTATTAGAATCCATAATTCATCTCAATCGTCGGGGTTGTTCGTCAGAATATATAAGCTGTCTATCCTCTTAACTAATCGCTTTCTCACTTTAAACGATAACTACTATTAAGAAGTACAGCTAACTAAATCATTATTAATTTGATGAAATAATCATACAGCAATAATACTGTATGAGCAAACAGTACTATTTTTTTATACAGTATTTTTATTTAAGACTTTATTTAACTCACTAATAGCCGCTGTAACAGCCTGGGCCCTAACGGCATCGCGCTCGCCCTTAAACTGATAACACTTTGTAATTGTAGCAACATCTTGTATGGCCCAAGCAAGCCAAACCGTACCCACAGGCTTATCGGGCAAACCACCCCCAGGACCTGCTATACCACTCACGGCGATGCCTACATTTGCATTGGCTTTGCGGCAGGCACCCTCGGCCATTGCTCGCACAACCGCTTCGCTGACGGCACCGTGCTCAATCAACAAGGTGTTATCGACATTAAGTTGTTGTTGCTTTGCGCCATTACTATAGGTAATAAAACCTTGTTCAAACCATGCCGAACTACCGGCAACAGATGTAATAACACTTGCGATACCGCCACCGGTACAGGACTCTGCAGTGGTGATTTGCCATTGGCGGCTAGTGAGCAATTGGCCTAATACGGCCGCTAAAGTACTGTCGTCACCCATTTAATTCGTGCTCGCATCAAAACTATTATTGAGACTACAATCAAAACAACTGCTGACGAAGTATATAAAGGAAAGGGAGTAATAGACTATCTTTTTTTCATATTATTTAACACTTTTTCTACGGCTTCGATATGTTCATGATTGTTATGACACATCCCTTGAAAACAAGCACAAATATCCAGAAAATCTTTCAATTCTAAGCGCTGAGCTAGCTTCATTTGGCGTTTAGTTAAACGCAAAGCGGTCGATGGTTGTCCAGCAATTTTATTCGCCAACTCGTAGGTTTTTTCTAACAGAGCTTCGGGCTCAACTACGGCCATCACCAGACCAAGTTCTAAGGCTTCATCTGCTTTGATCGTACGTCCAGTAAAGGTGAGCTCGGCCGCTTTTTGATAGCCGATTAAGCGCTGCAAAAACCAAGCACCTCCATCTCCAGGTGTAATCCCTAAATTAATAAAGGTTTCACCCATAATAGCTTTTGAAGATGCAATGCGTAGATCACACATATTAGCCAAATCAAAACCTGCACCTATAGCTGCACCATTAATAGCAGCTATAACTGGAATTTCTGCATTGTGTATAGCCAAGGGAATTCTTTGAATACCATTGCGATAATGATTTTGAACCTCCTCGACATTTCCACCAAAGGCACCTTCACGGTTCTGCATTTCTTTAATATTACCACCGGCAGAAAAAGCAGAGCCAGCACCCGTAATGACTAATACAGATACATCAAAGTTTGTATTCGCCCATTGGATAGTCTGTTCAATATCATCAACCAAATGTGTGCTGGTGAGTGCATTGCGTACATCGTGGCGGTTCATGGTGAAGGTTGCCACTTTATTTTCTAATGTTAATAAAGCATCTGTCAGCTTAGGAAGTTTCATTGAATAACCCTTTATTTATGCTAAATGTTTATTTAATTATTTGTCGTTAACTACTTATTACTAATATTGTTTACTATTAATGATAGTTTTGATTTACTGATGCTTTTTATGGCTACTTTTTATGTTGATAGGTGATCACTCTTCTCGCAAAATAACTCTCGCATCAACAATCGCATACCCATCTGGGTAGGCGATAACCGGGTTTAAATCTAACTCAGCTATCTCGGGGTATGCACTCATCAGTGATGAAACCTTGAGCAACAATTCAATAATTGCCGATCTATCTACACCTTGATTGCCACGCACGCCATCTAATATCTTTTTGGCCTTAATACCATCCAACATACTCTCGGCATCGTAACGGCTTAACGGTAGTTTTCTGAAGGTAACATCTTTTAACACTTCAACAAAAATCCCGCCTAGCCCTAACATCAGTACGCTACCAAAAATAGGATCATCCACCATACCTATAATAATTTCGACACCTTTTTTAGCCATGGGTGCAACCAATACACCGCTAATGTCGGCATTAGCATTATATACTTTGGCATTTGCGATGATCGTGTCATAGGCTACATGATATTCTTGCTGCGTTCGTAAATTTAATATTACGCCACCTGCATCAGATTTATGCAAAATATCCTTCGACACAATTTTCATCGCGACTGCTTGGCCATTAAATTTAACGGCAACACTATCTAGCTCATTAACGCTTTTAACTAAAACTTCTTCTGGCAAAACAATATCGCTAGATTTTAAAAGTGCTTTGGCCTCATTTTCTAATAAAACATCGCCATTATTAACTCGCCCCTGCTTAATAATAGCTTGCCCCTTTTTGAGCACATCTACGTTAATTGGAATAGCTTCATCTACTCGATTAATGGATTCTAAATAGAGTCCTCGCTTACAAAGAGCACTCACGACCGATACGGCTACTTCTATCGATGCGTAATTAGGAATGCCAGAGGCTCTTAATGCTTTTAACGCCTCAGTTTTTACGGGGCTATAAAGGCTATGAACAACAATCGGTTTCCCATGTTGCTGCACAAGTTTGCCCATATTTTTAGCGGTTTGTATTTCAACATCTTTTAAGCTTTCGCCAAAGCGCGCGCTATAACCTCCAAACATACCAACGACCAAAACGACATCAACATTTTGATCGGCAAGTAATATATCGATGCAATGCTCAAAAAGCCCAGGATCAGCATCGGTACTACCCGCAACATCTACCGGATTAGTCAAGGTTGCCTGCGGCCACAAAATATCAGCTAAGGCATTTTGTGTTGCCTGACAAAGTTCAGCAAACTCAAGACCATTTTCAACGACACGATCGGCAGCAATTGTTGCCTGCCCACCACCGTCGGCAATTATTGCAACACGCCTACCCTTTGCCGGCGGCTGTAACTCTAGCGTCTCTGCAACCGGTAAAATAAGATCTGAACGCTCAACTACAACTATACCTGCTTGCGCAAGCACATCTGCAGTCATTGCATAACTACCCGCTAATGCACCCGTGTGTGAGCTAGCAGATTTAATGCCTGCCTCTGTACTGCCAGATTTATACACAACCACTGGTTTATTGGGTGTTACTTCTCGCGCCGCTTGTAAAAAGTCTTCGCCGTTATTGAAGCCTTCAATATAAAAGGCAGCAACTTTGGTATTTTTATCTTCGCCTAAAAAACGAAGATAATCGCTAAAGCCAACATCAACTTGATTACCGGGGCCAACGTAGCAACTAAAACCTAGGTGGCCATTCGCCTCGGCCTCTAGGGCGAGAGACAATAGCATATTGCCCGATTGGCTTATAAAACCAATAGCCCCGGGCTTTAAGCCCTTTAGGCCAAGCAGGTTAATGTTGTTATGAAGATTAAATAAACCAGACGTATTTGGCCCTATCAAGCGTACCTTGTAATCACTAGCGATAGACTTAATTTGCGCTTCTAAAAGTTTACCTTCAGCTCCCATTTCACCAAAACCGCTGGCCAAAATTACAATGCCAGCTACTTTTTTCACGCCGGCATCAGTAATAACACCAGGAACAAATTTGGCGGGAACACAAGAAACCACCAAATCAATATTACCCGGCACACAAGCTAGGGATGGATACGCCTTTAGGCCTAAAATATTATCCGCACGAGGATTAACAGGATAAACATCTCCACTATAGCCATCATCGATTAAGGCTTTTAACGCGTGATAGCCGCGCTTTGTTGGATTGTTTGATGCACCTACTATTGCAATTGCGCGCGGTTCAAGAATAGTTTGTAAAAAATTTGACATGAAATTTACCGACCCTTCCACGAGTTACTCAATACTATTTATTTTCTTTTTATCAGTTACTACTCGCCTTTAAAAACGGGCTCACGTTTTTCAGCAAAGGCATCAACGCCCTCTTGCCAGTCAGCAGTTTGCATACAAGTGATAATACCTTCTAACTCTCGCGTTAAGCAGCCATGAAAACCGGTGCCGGCGGAGGTATTTAATTGCTGTTTGGCTAGGCGCATCGACACCGGTGCCTTACTACCAATTAGATTAGCAAATGCCGCTACACCCGAGGTAAATTCTTCATCGGCAAACACATTAACAGCTAAGCCAATATTTTTAGCCTCTTGTCCTTGTATGCGCGCCCCACTAAAAATTAGCCGGCGCGCTTGAGCAAGACCTACTAATTTTGGCAGGATATAACTCACGCCTCCACCCAAGAAAGTACCAATACTAATTTCTGGAAACCCAATTTGTGCACTCTCTGCCATTAATAAAAAATCAGCGGCGACAGCCATCTCGGCACCTGCCCCTAAGGCATAGCCATTAACTGCAGCTATGATTGGTTTTTGACATTCAAAGATTCGCTGGCAAACATTATTAGCCAATAATAAATAGGCGCGCTTTTGATCTAGACTGCGCTCGCCGGAGTCGTGTTCTTTCATATCGGCACCTACACAGAATGCACGACCCTCACCTCGGATAAGAATAACGCTGATAGTATTATCTTGTTCGGCATTATCAATACACGCGAGAACATCTTTATATAACTGTTCAACGACTGCATTAAGGCGATGGGGGCGATTAAAACGTATCTCTGCAATACGATCTGCTTTTGTATAAATGATCGTTTCTAAATTCTTAACACTCATAATTATTTATTTCATTAATATCTAAGTTATAACGGCAATCAGAAAATATAAAGACTTGCTCTAACTATATTTATTTGAACTCAAAAAACTGTAGCTTTTTATATTTTTGATATAGAACAGTATTAATAAATTATTATATTTAGGCAAACAACTTCTTTTTCGACAGCATGAAAAAAACTCATACCTTCATTAATAAAACAGACGAGAGTAAAAAAGATAATAACAACTTAACCAGCAAACATGAAAAGGGTATGAAAAAAGGCATAATCTTAACCTAGATTTTGAAAGATTTAGTGCTCACAACAAATCAATTAAATTCGCTACATTATTGCACAATAGGATGCTATATTGACCCAGCAGTGGGAAAGGTTTATTGTTTGATTAGGTATTCTTAATCAGAGGATGCTCTTAATAAACACATCCTTATTGCTGTGGCGTATTCGTGCTAAGGGATATGATTAGATTCTTTTTTAGAGTGACAATCTATCCACTGTCGACTTATTAAAAGGATGCATTGAAAATGCGCCGTTGCCTAATTTTTCTGGGATAGAAATTAAATAGACAGCAATTTCAAAACAGATATTCAATCTATCAACTAACAATAATAGGATTCTTATGTCTTCCAATAAAAAATCAATTAAAAATAAATTAGCCGCGGCAATCGTTACAAGCAGTGTCGCTATTGCCGCTTCCTTTTCTGGTGGTGCTTTTGCAGTAGAAAAAACCTTCGTCACTATCGGTACCGGTGGTCAGACAGGTGTTTATTATGTTGTGGGCGGATCAATATGTCGCTTAGTTAACAAAAAAACTAAAGAGCACGGCATTAAGTGTACTCATACAACAGGTGGATCCGTCAAAAATATCAATGGTATTCGTGCTGGAGATCTAGATATGGGTGTTGCTCAATCTGACTGGCAGTATCATGCATATAACGGTACAGCGCCTAAGCAATTTCCTAATGGTGCCTATAAAGATTTACGCGCTGTATTTTCTGTACATGGCGAACCGTTCACTGTTGTAGCCCGAAAAGATTCAGGTATCAACTCGTTTGCAGACCTAAAGGGCAAACGTGTTAACGTTGGTAACCCAGGATCTGGTCAACGCGGCACTATGGAAGTAGTGATGGAGAAAATGGGCTGGACAATGGATGATTTTAAATTGGCTTCTGAGCTTAAATCATCTGAGCAAGCCCAAGCACTATGTGATAACAATGTAGATGCTATTATCTTCACAGCTGGCCATCCAAATGGTTCTATCAAAGAAGCAAGTACTTCTTGTGATGTGAAACTTGTAAATGTAGGCGGCCCCGTTATTGATAAGCTAATATCAGATAACGCTTATTATGCAGCAGCGACTATCCCTGCCGGCATGTACAATGGTACCGATACTGATGTTACTACCTTTGGTGTAGGTGCTACATTTGTTAGCTCTACGGCCACAAGTGAAGCGACGATGTATCAAATAGTGAAGTCTGTTTTTGGCGACTTTAAGCGTTTCAAAAAACTACACCCCGCGTTTAAGAACCTGAAAAAAGAAAACATGGTAGTTGATAATCTATCTGCTCCTCTTCATGATGGCTCGGTTAAGTACTTCACCGAAGTTGGTTTAATCAAGTAGTAATTTGAATGCAGTGGGTGGCATTTCTGCTGCCCACTTTGAACGTCTGCGCTATATTGAGTGATATTAATATAGCGTAGTTTCCCTCTGTAAAATCAGATAAAAATAATAATGTGATGCAGTAGGTATTTGTTAAAGTCTATCCTTTAGGCATGACTCTCTTAACACAAGCAAAGATACTTAAGCATGCAATTGAGGATCTGTCATGAGTGAATCAACTCAAAAAAAACAAGCCAGTAGTGCCGAATTAGATGCTCTAGTCGCCTCTTCAGACACCGGTGGTCGCAACCCAACTGGCCCTATAGGCAAGCTACTTGCGGGCGTTGCACTTACGTGGGCCCTTTTTCAGATATGGATAGCTTCCCCGCTGCCCTTTATTTTAGGAGTCGGGGTCTTTAATAACACCGAGTCCAGGTCTATTCACTTGGCTTTTGCCATTTTTTTAGCGTTTACGGCGTTTCCAGCGGGTAAAAAATCTCCCCGAGATTATGTACCTGCGATGGATTGGGTACTGGCGATCGTGGCTTCTGCCTCTGCTTCGTACTTGTTTATCTTTTACGAATCGCTTTCTAATCGCCCCGGCAACCCTAATATCATTGATATCACGGTTGCTTGTATCGGTATCACGCTTTTATTGTTAGCCACTGTGCGCTCTTTAGGACCGCCGCTTGCGATAGTGGCCTTGGTGTTTTTACTTTATTGCTTTGGTGGTCAAAGCATGCCGGGCATTTTAGCTTGGAAAGGTGCTTCTTTTGGTGCTGTAGCCGATAACCAGTGGATTTCTACTGACGGTGTCTTCGGTGTGCCCTTAGGCGTGTCTACCAAATTTGTATTCCTGTTTGTATTGTTTGGTGCTTTATTGGACAAAGCGGGCGCTGGTAACTATTTTATCAAGATTGCGTTTGCAAGCTTAGGACACCTGCGCGGTGGACCAGCAAAAGCAGCGGTTGTTGCATCGGCAATGACGGGCTTGATTTCAGGGTCCTCTATTGCCAATGTCGTGACAACG
Source organism: Cellvibrionaceae bacterium (assembly GCA_964195035.1). Classification (GTDB taxonomy): domain Bacteria; phylum Pseudomonadota; class Gammaproteobacteria; order Pseudomonadales; family Cellvibrionaceae; genus CANLBN01. Next base: position 9,389 of record CAXMPB010000103.1, read on the forward strand.
GGTACTTTTACGATCCCAATGATGAAGCGTGTCGGCTTCTCAGCAGAAAAAGCAGGTGCAGTTGAAGTTGCCTCATCGGTAAATGGTCAAATCATGCCACCGGTCATGGGAGCAGCGGCATTTTTGATGGCCACGTCGCTGGATATGGCTTATTTTGATGTCGTGACACACGCTTTTTTACCCGCAATAATCTCCTACATTGCCCTCGTATACATTGTACATTTAGAGGCAATGAAAGCTGACCTCAAAGGTTTGCCACGTCGGAGTGAACCCAGCCCTTTATTAGTATTCGTCTTTAAATTCTTAGCGGGATTTGGCGCAATATCGGCAGTAGGTTTTGCGGTTTATTATGGTCTAGGTTGGTTAAAGCCGGTTGCAGGCGATGCGGCAAGCTGGATTGTCGGCTTGTTATTAGCGCTAGTCTATGTCTGGTTAGCTAAAAGCTGCTCGCAATATCCAGATCTTGAAATTGACGATCCAAA
>CAXMPB010000104.1:0-7191 GCA_964195035.1 Cellvibrionaceae bacterium
AGAATGTTCTGCAATCTCTTTTAATAGTACCTTTTTACTGCCCTTCCAGCTGCCAAGATCAGAGACATATTCAATAGGGTTGTGATAATTTAGTTTATTGCCGCCGTTCTCGCCACCCGCAATGGATAGGCGGTGCGAGCCGGTTGTACCTAAAAGCAATAGCTGTTGTTTTTGGTCGGTTTGAGTATTCGGCAATTCGATCTTTAGTTGGCCATCATTGGCCACCGAAAGTAAAATATGTTGGAGGGGTGTATTTTTATCGGCAACAGTAATCAGGCGTTTAATACGAGATGCTCGCGAACCAACAGCTCCATAGCGACCACTCACGACGATCTGAGGTGTGTACACCCCAGGATTACCTGTTAAGTGAGCTTGATAGTTGCGCTGACGCTTATCGCAAAACGCATCAGAGAAGGTATCTTTCCAGCCAAGGTAATTCCAATAAGTGACATGACACGATAAGGCGATGACGTTCTCTCGACCTTTTAATTTACCCATCAATTCATCGGCGGGTGGGCAAGAAGAGCATCCTTGGCTGGTAAATAATTCAACCACAATAGGCGCGTCGGGCTCGGCTTGGGCCTGTACTTGAAAGGTGGCGAAAGATATAAATAATAGAGCGCTTAGTCTAAAATGAAAATACATAGGTTTTTCTCTTCATGTAATTGAACTTAGTGGACATAAAGTTAGATTTAATGATTTTTAGGCTATATAGCCTTAGATGTCGGCTTTCCTAAAAGGGTTCAATTGTTTATTATCAAGTTTTTACTACAGAGTAATAATAATGAGAATTGTGGTCTACCCGGGTACATTTGATCCCATTACTAACGGACATATAGATTTAGTCGAGCGCGCATTAAATCTTTTTGATCACGTTATTATTGCCATAGCCACTAGCAATAAGAAAAACCCTCTGTTTAGTTTAGAAGAGCGGGTTGGTCTGACTAATAGCGTATTAAGCCATTTGGATAATATTGAAGTCTGTGGTTTTAATTGCTTATTAGCCGATTTTGTTAAGCAAAAAGGGGCAACGGGTATTATTAGGGGCTTACGTGCGGTCTCTGATTTTGAGTATGAATTCCAGTTAGCAAATATGAATAGAGTGCTGGCGCCAGAAATGGAAAGCATTTTTTTAACCCCTTCTGAGAAGTACTCTTATGTATCATCTTCTTTGATTAAAGAAATTGCATCACTAGGTGGTGACGTGAATAAATTTGTCCCCGGAGAGGTCGAAGAGGAATTAAAGAAAAAATTTAAGAAGTCGTAAGTTTGACGGTGAAAAAATTAATTGCGTTCGCGGCTGATTTTTTCGACTGCACGTAAGCCGCGAATACGACGCATGATATCGGCAAGGTGAACGCGATTTTTCACCCCAATGGTAATACGGATATGATTACGATTAGGGTCTTGCTCTTTATATTGGATCTTATCAATGGTTGCGCCCATTGCAGTGATGCGGCTGGCAAGCTCTGCAAAAATGCCCCTGTTTGATTCAACCGAAATTGATAAATCAACGGGGAATTCTCCGCTCACTTCGGGCGACCAACTCACTTCATTGATTTTGTCTGCCTGTTGGCGTGTATCGACGATATTTTTACAGGTATCTAAATGAATCGTTAAACCTTTACCGGGCACAATAATTCCAACGATTGGGTCGCCAGGAATGGGGTGGCAGCATCGTGCCAGTGTAATCATGGTGCCGTCGGTTGAATCGATCGTTAATGGCGACTCAACGTGGGTTGAGATATCATTTGAGCGTTCGGGTACTAAAAGCTTAGCAACGGAATTAGACATGCGTTTACCTAAGCCAATTTCAGACAGTAATTGATCTAGATTTTTACATTCTAACTCTGCATACGTTGCGGCAAATCGTTCTGCGCTAATCTCGTCGAGATAGACATTAATATGGGCAAGTGTGCGCACCAACATACGCTTACCAAGATCGATGGCATCTTGTTGTTGATTACTCTTAAGCGCGTTGTGAATAGCGCTGCGAGCCTTGCTGGTTTTAACAGTATTTAGCCAAATCGCTCTTGGGCGGGCGTCTTCATGGGTAATGATATGGACAAGCTGGCCGCTTTCTAAAGGTTGTGATAGCGATGCAAGCCGATTATTAATCCGACAAGAGACGCAACTATTGCCTATCTCGGTATGAATCGAATAAGCAAAATCGACAGCCGTAGCACCCGCGGGAAGCTCGATGATTTTGCCTTTGGGTGAAAAAACAAATAGCTCATCAGAGAATAAGTCATTGCGGACATGCTCGATAAATTCAAGAGAGTTGCCCGCATTTTGCTGGAGCTCCAAGAGATTGTTAACCCAGCGCCGCGCGCGTGACTGACTGGTATGACCTTCTTCTGATTTGTATAACCAGTGCGCAGCAATCCCCGAGCCTGCAATACTATCCATTTCTTTAGTGCGAATTTGAACTTCGATGGGGATATTCTCAACACCGTGGAGTACCGTGTGGATCGATTGGTAACCGTTGGCTTTGGGGATGGCAATATAATCTTTAAAGCGATCGGGAATCGGTTTGAACAGCATATGAGCCGCACCGAGGGCTTTGTAACAGGACTCGACATCATTGGTAATGACCCGAAAGCCAAAAACATCGGTAATGTCGCGGAATTTTTTTTTGCCCTGTAGCTTTTTATAAATACTGTATAGGTGCTTTTCGCGGCCTATCACTGTGGCTTCAATACCCCAGCGTTGTAATTGGTTTTCGAGAGATTCTTTTGTATGGTTAACGAGTTCTTTTTGCTTATTGCGCACCATTGCTACAGCCGCGCGTAAGCGCTTAGCTCGCAGCGGATAAAGTGCTTCAAACCCTCTGTCTTCAAACTCTATGCGTAAATCTTGCATGCCGAGCCTACCGGCAATACGAGCGTAAATGTCGAGGGTTTCGCGAGCAATACGGCGACGTTTAACGGGCTTTAAAGGCCCAAGTGTACGCATGTTGTGTAATCTATCGGCAAGCTTGACGATGATCACGCGAATATCTTTGGCCATAGCGAGCGCCATTTTTTCAAAGTTTTTGGCTTGTTTTTCTTCTTGGCTGGTAAACTCGATATGAGTGAGCTTGCTCACGCCATCGACTAGTAAAGCAACAGTCTCTCCAAATTCCTCAGTTAACTCCTCTTTGCTCACGCCAGTATCTTCGATGACATCATGTAACATAGCAGCCATCAGGCTGTGATGGTCCATACGCATATCCGATAAAATACGAGCAACAGCTAAGGGGTGTGTAATATATGGGTCGCCACTAGAGCGAGTTTGGCCTTCATGGGCAGAGCGGGCGCGCTCGTAGGCATGGCGAATCTTGTTAACTTTATCGGTATCGAGATAATCAGATAATTCTTCAGCAAATACATCTATGGCAAGCATGTACTTAACCTACAAATATTAGGGGACGATGTGTGACTAATTGATAAGGGTGTCAGGTGCTTGGTTAGCACCCGGTAGCAAGTTGGTTGAAACCTATAAAAAGAAGTAACGGCTTGCATGAACCCTCATTAAGAATGTGGCAATGATATTAAGGAGTTAAACTTGCATCTGGAGCATCTAATGGGTTGTCCGTTAAGGGCGCAGAGGTATCTATAACAAATGCCTCTTCATAATCAGGCTCATCTTTTTCTAAAAGAATACTAGGTTTGATAAAACCTTCTTCTATTTCGCGTAAAGCAATTACGGTTGGTTTATCGTTTTCTTCTGGAACCATTGCTTCTTTGCCACCAGTAGCTAGTTGACGTGCTCTTTTAGTGCCAACAAGAACAAGCTCAAAACGGTTATCAACATGCTCAAGGCAGTCTTCGACAGTGATACGTGCCATAAAATTTTATCCAAGGGTAAAGAGGGAATGACGTGTGACTGATATTGTAGGCAATTTAGTCGCTTAGGACAATAGATCGGTCAATAATGAGGCATGTTTTTGTTGTTGTAGGCCAGCTTTTAAGCGTTGTGTCAGTAAAATACTCTTAAGCTCAGTTAGCGCCTGTTGAAAGTCGTCATTAATGATAATCCATTGGGCATCCACATAATGAGAAATTTCACTTTTGGCTTCTTGCATGCGCTGTTCAATTACAGCTTCATCATCTTGCCCTCGTCCTCGCAATCTTTCTTCTAAACACTCGCGCGAAGGCGGTAGAATAAAAATACCCTCGGTTTCAGGTAAGAGTCTACGAATCTGAGCCGCGCCTTGCCAGTCGATCTCTAAAATAACGTCTTTGCCTTTTGCTAAGGCGTCCTCAACCCATGCTTGCGAGGTTCCATAAAAATTGGTAAATACCTGAGCATGTTCTAAAAACTCAGCCTTGGCTAACATTGCATTAAAACAACTTTTATCGACAAAATAATAATCACGGCCATCAACTTCGCCTGGGCGCATCACTCGAGTGGTATAGGAGACTGAGACCTGTGTGTTTTCGTCTTGATTTAGTAGTGCTTTAACCAAGCTTGTTTTACCGGCGCCAGAAGGCGCTGAAATTGTAAAGAGAGTACCCTTTGTCGTTCCCCTCATTATAGACACGCCCATGAATCAATAACCTTGTTAACTAGCACTGCATTTTAATGTGTATATCTAACAATTAAATAACAACTAATTGTATGATTTGCAGCACCGTAATACCACTCAAAGTTAGTTAATAAATTTTAACACTCAAACAATTAAGACAGGCGCGCATCGACCTATAGTTTGAGCTAACAGGGCTTGCGGTAATATTGAGTTATTACCAACAAATAAAGCACTCTGTAACTATAAGGTGCTCTCGAGTATCGATATACTTTGGGCTGTTGTCATTGCTGCGTAAATGCGAGCCATTTATGTTGACCAACATAAGCCCTAGGTGTTTGCCAAGATAAAGCGGTCGGTAATATTACCGATCTTTATTGTTTGTCTAGATAGTTGTTGAGAATAATCTTCCAAGTGCAGTCGTATTTCCTTGGTGGATTCGCTTTGTTTGCAGATATCACTTACTTGGGCCTCAATATCATTCGTATTATGAGATATTTCTTCAACCGCAGTGACAACTTGATTCATCTCGCCGACGACTTTCTGAATGGAGCTATCGATATAATCAAAGGATGACCGCGCATTATTGGCATGTTCTTGACCCGATGAGGTTAAGCTAATGCCCTCCTTCATCAGTGCGCCCATTTTTTTTGATTGATTATTAAAGTTCTTAATAATTTCGCCAATGCTGCTTGTTGCACTGACGGTTTTTTGTGCTAAGGCGCGTACTTCATCGGCAACTACAGAGAAGCCTCGTCCTGCCTCACCTGCTCTGGCTGACTCAATGGCTGCATTTAAGGCTAATAAGTTCGTCTGATCAGCTAAACCATTAATGACATCGACGATTCCCAGCATTTTAGTACTGGATTGTGTTAAATCTTCAACTTCTGTATGAGTTTCATTAATTAACCTAACAATATGTGACATAGACTCCACACATTCGTTAATGACTTTGCCTCCTGTCTGTGTACTTTTAGAGGCAGATTGTATGGTTTCACTGACTTGTGTCGAGCGTTCGGCAACATCTCTTACTGCATTAGAAATCTGGTGTGTCGCATCGGTTGACTGTTGCGTTTTGCTTTCTACTTCTTCACTTGTAACGGCCAGCTGCCCAACTGTATTTTCAAGATGACGCCGAATATCCAAAACCGTATTGTTGCCCTCGACAACGTCGGCGATGACTTCAGAGATATCATGTACCATCAAATTAGCAGCGGTTTTTAGTTGAGTAAATTCATCTTTTTTATTGTTATTGGTCTCTAGGCGACCTGAAAAATCACCTTCAGCAACCTTGTTTAGAAACTTATGCATATATTTTAGCTGCACATTTAATTCTCGTGCAATTGTTCCTAGGCTGATAAAGATGACAAGTCCCATGATTAAAGCCGCCACTAACATAATATTAGTAGCTGTTTGTTGTGCGCTTTCAGCTTTGGCGGCTGCTTGCACAATAATTTCTTCATCGAGAATTGTTTTTTGTTTGGCAATAATATTTGTCAGCTCGTTAAAGACAGGCTTTAATTTTTCATCAATAGCCGACTCTATCGCAAATAAGTCTTTAATATCGTCATAGGCGGCTCTATAAGATGTAATCAGTCCACCAATTTTGATTTCTTGCCATTCCATTTCTTTCACGGTAATTTCTAAATTAGTTAAGCCTTCTTCCAATATTTTTTTATCGCTGTCGCTTTTAGTAATTAAATAACCTTTTTGGCCTGTAATCATCATAATGATATCGTCTTCTATCATTGAAAAACTATTTGCCTCCATGGATTTTTGAGCCTCATAAAGCGGCTTTAATTTACCCTCTGAAGGCCTAAAGCCAATAATTGCTCGCCCCTCTAATATCTTTTTATTCTGTGAGACATAAGCGCCCACAAGTTCAGTTAATCGGCTAGAAAGTGTGGTGAGATCTTGATTTTTCATTTCACTAGTAGCATCCAGCATGTCGGTGGCTAAGGCACGCAGCGCTTCTAAGCTCGAATCGAAGTCTTTACTGTTATCTTGGGTTAGGTTTTGCGATTCTAATTTAAGTTCTAGAAGTGTGTTTGCCAGCAAAACGGACATCATATTATAGTCCGTTGCTTTTTTTTGCTGAGCAAAGCTAGTGCTAACGGTGTTTAACCCCATTAAGCCTGCGCCCGCCACGAGTACTAGCCCGACCAGGGTAATGGTAATGACTGCTTTGAGTTTCACATTCCAAGATATCTGCAACTTATGTATTTTTTCTAATGTCGGACGCATAATAAGTATTCACTCTAATGTTGTTTTTATAAGTAATCAGTAGGCTTTTTATCTAAGCGCGTCTAAAGTGTAGACAAAGAAAAGCATCCATGCCAATGACTCTTAATAGGACGTTAAATGGATCAATGTTTTTTACGAATAGATTCAAGATAGAGTGTTTTAGATAGAGTGTTTCTGTGAAGGCTGATGTTCACGTACTTCTAGAGGCCTCATATTTGGAGGCACAAAAAGTTGCTGGAATGACAAAGGCTTATCTTTGTGAGTGTATGCCAAAACTTGGCACACAAGACCCATGCTGCAGTAAGGCATTTCAAGCCATCGGCAAATTGGATCAGGAAAGGTTTCAGCAGCCACTCGCTCGACTACTTTGTTGGTCGACAAGCCCCAGCGCTGTTGAATTATCTTTCTGAGATGAACGCCTTCGAACGCTTTTAGATCGT
>CAXMPB010000105.1:0-2622 GCA_964195035.1 Cellvibrionaceae bacterium
AAAAAAAGCCTTGTTTAAACAAGGCTTTTTTTATGGGTGTTCAATTTTAAAAAAAATGATTATAAACAAGTATTTATAAACAGCCATTAATAAAGGCACATTAATAAAAAATTTTTAGCGTTTTAAATGCTCTAGCTTACCTTCAACGCCATCCCATTCTTCTGCATCTTCAGGGGCCTCAATTTTCTCGGTAATATTTGGCCAGACTTCTGCAAGCTCAGCGTTTAGCTCGAGGAATGTCTCTTGCCCTTCAGGTAGCTCATCTTCAGAGAAGATTGCATCAACAGGACATTCAGGCTCGCATAAGGCGCAATCTATACACTCGTCAGGGTGTATAACAAGAAAGTTAGGGCCTTCGTAAAAGCAATCAACAGGGCATACTTCTACGCAGTCGGTGTGTTTACATTTAATACAATTTTCGCCAACAACAAATGTCATCGAGACATAGCTCCTCTGATCTTACGGTTTTGGATTATGAATAACTATTTCTTATAAGCTTAAAACTATAAGGCATAAGCTGCTCATAAAAATCACTATTGCTTCAATTTGTGCGAACGCATTCTAACAGTTTTTTAATTGAGGTATAAACCTAATCGACAAAATAATAGTTGTGAATAGTTTATTTTACTAATTCTTTTAGATGATAAATTAATTCTAATGCTTGTTTAGGCGTTAAATCGTCGGCATCAACTTTTTCTAAGGCTTCTATTGCAGGATTACTGGCACTTACAAATAATTCAGTTTGTTGTGGTTGGGTATCATTATTTTTTGTCGTATTCGTTAGTGCCGAAGCGGCAATAAGGTTTATGGGTGTCTCGGTTTGATGATTTGTACTGTGTGGATGTTTACCATTTTCTAGTAAGTGTAATTGATGGCTTGCTTCGTCGATCACGCAATGCGGAATGCCCGCTAATTTTGCCACTTGTAAGCCGTAGCTTTGGCTCGCGGGGCCCTCTTCAATATGATATAAAAATATAATGTTGTCATTATGCTCCGTAGCCGACAAATGCATATTATGTACGCCCACACATTGTTCTGGCAGGTTTGTTATTTCAAAGTAATGAGTGGCAAACAAGCATAGTGCTTTGATTTTTATTGCCAAGTATTCAGCGCAGGCCCAGGCAAGAGAAAGCCCATCAAAAGTACTCGTGCCACGACCAATTTCATCCATTAAGACTAGACTGCGCTCGCTTGCATTTTGCAAAATATTGGCAGTTTCGGTCATCTCCACCATAAAAGTTGAGCGCCCACCGGCAAGATCATCGGATGAGCCAATACGCGTAAAAATACGATCAACAATACCAATGTCGGCGGCTTGTGCCGGTACAAAGCTACCCGTATGTGCCAGTAGTGTAATTATGGCTGTTTGGCGCATATACGTCGATTTACCACCCATATTAGGGCCGGTAATAATAAGCATATTACGAGGGTTGCCGGCGCTGCTGATCTGGCCAAGGTCAACATCGTTAGGGACAAAGGCAGTCGTGTTGTTTAAGTTTTTTTGTAATACTTGCTCAACCACAGGATGGCGACCCGCTTGTATCTGTATGCCTCGTGTATCGCTTAATTGCGGGCAACAGAGGTTTAGTGCATCGGCACGCTCGGCTAGTGTGTTGAGTACATCAAGCTCAGAAATGCCATGAGCAGACGTTTGCAGTGATAGTAAGTATTCATTGACTGCTTCAATAAGCTCCTCATATAGAGCTTTTTCGCGAGTTAGAGCACGGCTTTTAGCCGAAAGTGCTTTATCTTCAAATACTTTCAATTCTGGCGTAATAAAACGCTCGGCATTTTTTAGGGTTTGGCGACGAATGTAATCAATGGGTGCTTTGTCAGATTGCGCACGACTAATCTCGATATAGTAGCCATGTACGCGGTTATAACCTACTTTAAGGGTGTTAATACCCGTGCGTTCTTTTTCGCGAGTCTCTAAATCAATCAAAAACTGGCCAGCATTAGTACTTAAGGCTCTCAGTTCATCGAGCTCGCTATCGTAACCTTCGGCAATAACGCCACCATCGCGAATCACCACGGGTGGGTTTTCTCTAATGGCGCGTGTGAGTAACTCGACGAGCTCGGGAAACGTACTAATATCCGTAGCAAGTTGCTCGAGTCTTGCAGAGGCATTCAATTCACTCGAAAACTCTGTCAGTAAACTTTGTAATTGGGGATAGACCGCTAAGGATAGGCACAGGCGTGATAGATCTCTTGGACGAGCAGAGCGCAGGGCGATTCGCCCTAATATACGCTCTAAATCGCCAATCACTTTTAAGGGCGACTTTACGATTTCAAAGCGATAATCCTGTAATAAAGTGCTAATCGCATGTTGGCGTTGCTCAAGTATGTGTTTTTGGCGCAGAGGTCTGTTTAGCCAACGGCACAATAAGCGACTGCCCATAGAGGTGGCAGCGGTATTAAACAGCTCGAATAAAGTATTGGACTCGCCTCCTGTCAGGTTTGTATCTATCTCTAAATTGCGACGAGTAGCGGCATCCATGGTGACGGCTTCATCGCGATCCTCGCACTGTATGCTATTAATATGCGGTAGCGCTGCGCGTTGGGTCTCTGTAGCGTAGGCTAAGACACAGCCCGCGGCACCTAAGGCCGTGCCTAATTGTTCGC
>CAXMPB010000106.1:0-3664 GCA_964195035.1 Cellvibrionaceae bacterium
TTTCTCCGCTTAAATCGTTTACGTATAGTTTTAGTCTTCATCATTTTAATTATCAGAAAGACTGGATTTTTTATGCTAAATATAATGATAAATATTGGTCGCGCACTTAAACCGTATGTCTAGGTATTTATCTAGGCTACAACTAATTATCGCTTAAATATCATATCAATATGCTCTATGCCACCATCGTCGTATGGTTTGCCAACCGCCTCAAAACCTAATTTTTTATAAAAATCAACAAGGTGACATTGCGCAGAGAGCCTGATATTACATAAGGGAAAAAGTGCGGTGCATTTATCGAGGCAGCTCTCAACTAAATTTAACCCTAAACCTTCACCACGATGATTCTTTGCGACAAGGATACGGCCAAGAATCACTTCTTGTGCCTTTATTTCGGGAGGAATAAGTCGAGCGTAGGCGACTATTGGTGTAATCGCCTTAGCTTGCTCAGCACTACTAGAGTTACAAACATGCCTTACTAAAAAATGATGGGCATACTCATCAAACTCATCAGCATCGAGATAAATACTTCTCTGCTCGACGATAAAAACAGCTTGCCTGATAGCGAGCAGATCGTGAAGATCATTAACACTTAATTCACTGTAAAGAGCCCATTGCCCGTCAAGATTCATCTTGAATTCCTGGCAAACCATCGGGCTCTCGTCAATGTAACATCTGTTGCAAAAGCGTTAATCTAAAAGCTCTACCCAATGCTTAACCGGCACGCTTGCTTTTGATTCTAAATGCATTTGGCAGCCCACATTTGCGGTAACAATTTGAACGGGATTATCGACCATTAAGGCAGCTAATTTATTATCGAGTAAGTCTTGGCTAGTCTTAGGCTGCAATACAGAATAAGTACCTGCTGAGCCACAACATAAGTGCTTTTCTTTTGTTTTGGTTAACGGCACACCCGCGCGTGTTAAAATTTCTTCAACGACACCATTTAATTGTTGTCCATGTTGAAGAGTACAGGGGCAATGAAATGCTGTTGGCTTTTTATCACTAACAGAAAGCGCTTCCAAATCTTCATGAAGCAAAATTTCGCTTAAATCTTTTGTCAGCTCGCTGACTTTTTTAGATTTCTCTGCATACTGAGCATCGTGTTCTAACAACTCAGCATACTCTTTGACCATAACACCACAGCCAGAAGCGGTCATTACAATCGCCTCAGCACCTGCTTCAATAGCCGGCCACCAAGCATCAATATTTCTACGCATAGCGACTAAGCCTGCTTCATGTGCGCCAAGATGATGATCAACAGCACCACAACAACCGGCTGTAGGTGCCTCGACTAAGGTAATGCCGAGCTTATCTAATACGCGTGCCGTAGCTGCATTTGTATTTGGCGTTGTTACCGGTTGCGCACAACCTGCCAATGCAATCATATGTCGTGCATGACCTTTACCATTGTTCGCCATTTTTGGCCAAGGCGAGGCTACTTTTTTAGGCGGAATTTTAGCGCCAATCGAAGTACCTTTGAGCATTGGTTTAACCAACTGTCCCATGCCGACTAAAAAACCGAACAGCTTTGCGTTAGGCAAAACTTTTCTTAAGGAAAAGCGCATAAATTTATCGATTGGTTTACGCGGCACACGCTCCTCAACAATACCACGGCCAATATCAACTAAGCGTCCATATTTGACCCCAGAAGGACAAGTTGTCTCGCAACTTCTGCAGGTTAAACAACGGTCGAGATGCGTTTGAGTACTCTCGGTAACCTCGTTGCTCTCTAATAATTGTTTTATTAAATAAATGCGACCACGAGGCCCATCGCGCTCGTCACCAAAGTGTTGATATGTCGGACATGTCGCCGTACAAAAACCACAATGTACACAAGCACTTATAATATCTTCGGCCTCTTTAATATTAGGCTGGCCGACCATGTCTGGATGAGTATTTGTATGCATAATTTTTTATCCTACATCCAACCGTACAAGCGACCGGCATTAAATATATTATGCGGGTCGAATGAATGTTTAATATTTTGTTGAAGTGTTTTTATAACGCTATTAGGTTCTGTTATTATCTCTTGTTTGCGATCACCACCTTGATACAAAACAACTTCACCACCATTTTCGGCAGCCCACTCGGACAATTCTGCTTGAGAAAAATCACCTTTTAGCCACCGCTGAGCGCCAGCCCAATCGAGCAACCATTGCTCACCCTCAAGATGAACAGGAGCCACAGGGCTTAATGAAAAGCGCCATAGGGATTCAGCCGCATCTCTTTTTGAGAAGAAACTATCGCTTTGCTCACGTAAGTTAGTCCAAAAGGTTAATGCATCGGCCTCAGACAATTCTTTAGCACCTGACAATTTACTTTGCCACTGCTTGACCGTACCTTCAACTGCACTTTTAGCGCCAGACAATCTCAAATATAAATAATTGTTTAACCAGCACGCGCCCATTAGTGGTTTAGGCTGACCGGATAATTCATTCATAATACGAATGGCATCAGCTTGCGTTGACTCGACACTAAGTGTGGTGGTGACAGCGAGTTTTGGCAACACTTTGAAACTAATTTCTGTCATTAAACCGAGTGTGCCCATAGCGCCCGCTTGCAGGCGTGAGACATCATAACCAGCGACGTTTTTCATCACCTTACCACCAAAACGTAGGTGCTCACCTTTACCGTTAATTAAATTAACGCCAAGTACATGATCGCGAACAGAGCCCCACCAAGGGCGACTTGGTCCCGATGAGTTTGTGGCTAAAGTGCCGCCAATTGTTGCCTTACCGTCAAAGCGCGGAGAGTCTGCGACAAGTACCTGATTATTTTCTGCAAGAGCCGCGTCGATCTCTTTTAAGGTTGTACCTGCTCGCACAGTCATCACCAGTTCTACCGGCTCATAATTAATAATGCCCGTATGCTCTGTGGTAGTAATAACATGAGCATCATTGTCACCAGTATTACGACCTAAAGTTTTTTTAGTACCACCACCTTCAATAATAATTTTTTGCTTTTTATCGATACAGCTTTTTACTTGATCAATAAACTGAGCGTTTAAGTCACTCATGCAGCATGCCCTCCTTCCTTAATAACGTCTTCGTTAGCCGGTGTTTTCCGCAGCGCACGATACTCTTGGCAGCGCTTTAATACCGGAATACCCTTGCCAGGATTTAAAGTACCATTGGCATCAAAGGCTGCTTTAATCGCATGAAATTGAGCAATCTCTGAATCATTAAATTGCACCGCCATCTGGCGTATTTTTTCTAGACCAACGCCGTGCTCGCCAGTAATGCAGCCACCTACCTCAACGCATAGCTCTAATATTTTTCCGCCAAACTCTTCAGTTTTTTCAAATTCACCAGGGACACTTGAATCAAATAAAATTAACGGATGGAGATTACCATCGCCAGCATGAAATACATTGGCAACGCGTAAATCGTAAACTTCGGATAGACGATTAATCTCTGTTAACACATGGGATAATTGTCCGCGAGGAATGGTGCCGTCCATACAATAATAATCTGGAGATAAGCGACCTACCGCAGGGAACGCTGATTTACGTCCTTTCCAAAACAAAGCGCGCTCGGCTTCACTTTGTGAAATACGCACGCTAGTTGCGCCTAATTTTTTAAAGAGTCCGGCAACTTGATCGATATGCTCCTGCACCTCTTCGAGGGTGCCATCGACTTCGCATAATAACAGCGCATCAGCA
>CAXMPB010000107.1:0-4981 GCA_964195035.1 Cellvibrionaceae bacterium
GCATAAGTTAACACCAACAATTTGGCTTGAGGAATGTCGACTCCTTCATCAAGTTTACGCTGATGAATAATCACTTGATAATCAGCATTTTTGAGGTTGCTAGGAACTCTTGCCTTTACATTCTCTCGTGTATCACCTTTATATTGTTGATGGATCGCTAATAAATTAAAATACTCATTTAGCTCATCGTAATATCGATTAACATCACTAAATTTGTTGCATTTTATAATGCATTTAGTATCAGGATTATTGTCTAAAAAATGTCTGATAGATGTGTTTAAGTTTACGGGTTCGATGGTTTCAAAAGTAGGTTCTCGCAATACTTCGTCTTCTAGCGCTTTTTCAAAGGTATAGATGTAACTTGCATCAGCATCGATATCGAACTGAAAAAGGTCATTACGATAGGGTGTCGCAGTAATGACGATTTTATGTGCTCCCATTCCCCTAACTAAATTTCGCCAAATAGGAGAAGGCTCTGCATGACCTTCATCTATAATTACTAGGTCTATATTCTGTTTTAAATTATCTAATTGCGCTTGATCAAAAGTTTGTAATTTTTGAAAAGTTGAAACATAAATACCATTAACAGAAGTGTCATTAACTTTATTGAAAACACGTTTTAAAGGAATGTCTTCACCTTCCGCTCGCTCACTAAAAAACTTGCCATTTATATCATCAAAGAGTTGATCGCATACAGCTCTACGATGGCATAAAACCAATACTTTTCTCTGCGTTGCTTTATGGCAAATAACACTTATTACGCCTGACTTACCTGCTCCAGTAGGTAAACTAATTAAACAAGATTTGGCTTCTTCACTCAGAGGTTTTCTAACGTAGCTCAGTGCTGTTTTAACGCTACCTTGTTGGCAATCCCTTAATCCATTCCATAAAACACTATTTATCGTAAAACCACTTATATTCAAAGTTAAACTTCCTTGTAGTAATTGTTTTTAGAGTTCATAGGCAAGCGTTTCTAGAACAACATGTTGAATATGCCAATGGTTATTGAACTCATCGTTCAAGAGTGAGGCCCTTGAACCTTCGGGGCCAGGTTCGTTGAAAACAGAAATAAAATGAGGAATTGAATCACCATATATAAGTGACAGTTCCTTTACACGATTAAACGCGAGGTGTACTAACTCCCAATCACTTGCCATATATATCCATATCCATCAAACGTAAGCAGTTATCTTTAGTACGTTTTTTCTACATTCGAGCCTACTATTTTTACCGACAAAAGGCAAAGGAGTTATTTTCAACTGTTTGTAACAAATTATCAGGACAGCCAAAGTAGTGAATTTATCAGATGCACAACAAAATTATAAAGACTCCATCGTAATAAACTCGAAAACTATTTTTTTGGCTGCTCGTTATCATGGATGTTTTGTTAATTTTTATTTACAAAAAAATGTATAGCTACAAAATCCAGCCTGAATACCACGTAATATCAAAAATTTGGGACTGCCATTAATTGAAAAAAAACATATATATCTGACCTAGACTTTTCTAACCAACTGCTAACTTAGCCGTCTCATGCCACAAATACGCTGGCATTGGGTGCTTTAATTTCCACGTAATATTCATCGGCCGACTCCCTTCATATTTCACAAAATCAACGGGGCCAAAATTGACAAAGCCCATGGTTCTGCCGTTTTCGTCCTTAGCTTGTTCACGGACAAATAACAGGTAAGTTTTGTTATTTTCTTTTTGCTTGATGTAACTTAAACCTCGGCCTGATTGCGGCTTGGCACTGTTTTGTGTTTGCCAGTGAAACAGTGTTGGGCTGATAGCGTAGTCGTGATACATAGTGGTGGCTGAAAACTGCTTTTCGCATTTATCTAAGGTCACAAATAATAGCTCGGTTTTTGCATTGGCAATGGTTAATACACCTTCACGGTTTGATGATTTTTTAGCAAAGGTACTGTCATAAAACGCGACTAAAATATGTTCTTTGGGGTAACGCACGTGCATATTAAGTGGTGAGTTATCTACCATTACGTTATTCACGGTTGGCATAGAAAACTCGTTAACGCTTAAGCGCTCAAGCAATATTGAAAGAACGTCACTTAGTTCGTTTTTCAGCGGTAAGTTGTTTAGTGCTAATAAGCTTTGTTTTACGCTATCAAAGCCTAGTGGTTTGCCGGGTTTGTCCCAAAAGTCGTAATGCGCCATTAAGGCAAATAATTCACTGTTCTTAGTGTCTGATCCAGTGTTAGCTAAAGAAAATTCTGTTTGTACTAATTTTTGCATGAAACGTAAATATGACAATGATGTGTTGTTTAAAAAACGGTTATTAATGGCGCGATAATAGGCGGTATAAAGTTCGCCTTGTTCTGGGCTTAGTTCTGTTTTTAGATCGTTGTCTTTAGCTGCATTAAGCAATGTAGACCAACCACCAAACTTTCCTACTTTTACTTTATAAATGTCTTCTAACGTGACGTGTGGGTAGATATGTAAAAAATTAATTAACGTGAGCGGTAGTGTTGTTACGTGCGCAAAGTTGTGAATTAAGCTGAGCAGTTTGTTTTTATTTAAAGTCGCTTGGCTGATGTTTTTTAATATCATCGTTTGCGTTTGTTCTTGTAACTCAATACGACAACCTAGGGGTAAATGTGGAAAGCCTTGTTCAATTTCTTTGTCAATAGCTTGGTTGCTCTTACCGATTAATGCTCTAAACTTACTTGAAAAGTCGTACTCTGGTCGTGAATTGCCGACAAAATCTAAAATGGTGCAACATTCTTTGTTTTCAGTTAAGCGCAGGCCACGGCCAAGTTGCTGTAAGAATATGGTTAAGCTTTCAGTCGGGCGTAAAAATAATAGTGTGTCTAATTCAGGAATATCGACCCCTTCGTTAAAAATGTCGACCACGAACAGTACGTTTATTTGTTTTGAACGTAAGCGCTGTTGCTGAATGTCACGTTCTTTGCTGTTGTCACTGGTTAATACGCCACAGGCAATATTGTGCAAGGTGAATTTTTTCACCATAAAGTTTGCGTGTTCTTTACTCACGCAAAAAGCCAACGCGCGCATTTGAGTAATATCGGTAATCACTTCGTTAAGGCTTTGCAGTATGCGCATGACTCTTTGGTCATTGTAAGTATATAAATGCGTTAACTCGGCAATGTCGTAACGGCCTTTTGACCATGGTATTTGTGTTAAGTCGGTATTGTCGTCAATGGCGAAATATTGAAAGGGCGATAAGTGACGTTGGTTAATCGCTTCGGGTAAGCGTATTTCAGCTGCAATAACATGGCAAAAGTCGCTGAGTATGTCGGTGCCGTCGTGGCGCTCTGGTGTGGCGGTTAAGCCTAGCAGTATTTGCGGGTTAAAGTGTTTAAGCACAGCGCGGTAACTTTTGGCGGCAATATGGTGTACTTCGTCAATGACGATATAGTCAAAGTAGTTTTCAGTTAAAACTAAGGTGCTATTGGGGGCGGTCGGTTTTGCATTTAAACTTTGAATAGACGCAAACAAGTGATGGTATTTATTTGGTTTGTTGTTACCTACCCATAACTCGCCAAAGTTACTGTTTTTTAATACGCCGCGATAAGCGCCTTGTGCTTGTTTTAATATTTCTTCACGGTGGGCAATAAACAAAAATTTAGCTTCAGGGTTGGCTTGGTAAAAACTTGCGAAGTCAAACGCCGAGATAATGGTTTTACCCGTACCTGTTGCCGCTACCACAAGGTTGCGGTGGCGGTTATGTAACTCTCGCTCTACTCTGAGCTTGTCTAATATGGTTTGTTGGTGCGAATGCGGTTTTATATCAAAATAAAAGCTTGGCGCTGCGCCGTTAACATTGCCTCTGGCTTCTTGTAAGGCATTGCTGAGTTTTTCACGGCTGGGGGCTAGGCCATCAAAATCTTCAAAGTCAGGTGATTCCCAATAAGTTTCAAAAGTGCTTAACGACTTTTTAATTATGTGCGGTATTTCTTGCGAGGTGATTTTTAAATTCCATTCTAAGCCACTGGTGAGTGCTGAATGCGATAAGTTTGATGAACCTATATAACCGGTATGAAATTTGGTATCGCGCATAAATAAGTATGATTTAGCATGCAGCCGTTCACGGTTGGTGTTGTAGCTAAGCTTAACTTGGGTATTGGGCAAGGATGCTAAAAACTCGACTGCTTTGGCATCGGTAGCCCCCATGTAAGACGTTGTGATTATTTTTAATTGTTTGCCGCTACGGGTAAAGCTTTCAAGCTCTTTTTTAAAGATGCGAATGCCTGTCCATTTAATAAATGACACCAGCCAGTATATTTTGTCAGACGAAAGTATTTCTCTTTTGATTTCGGTTTCAAGTGAGGTGCCCGCATTGCTGCCACAAAATAATTCACTTTGTGTCAAGCCCGTTATCGGCATAATCGATTCTACGTATTTGGGTAAATCAGCCGCGATAGGATTGGTTTTATCAAACAGGGCGGTAAGGATCTTACCTTGACTGTCGAGCAGATTTTCGCTGATCAGCTCGGCATCTTTTATATGGGTACTAAGCCATTGCACTATGGTATTGGCAAGGCCGATTTGCTCTTGAATCCGGTTATCGCTATTGGGTACTGAATCCATAGCAATTTCAATAATACGGGTTAAAAAGCGTGATAACCATGTTGCGGCTTCCGCTGCTTCTAATGAACGTTCGCCTACAAAGAAAGATTCACGATCTAAACTGTGTTCAACTAATTGAGTTATTAGCTGTTCGTAGATACCCGTTTGATTCATGAAAATCCTTTTGTTACTTCACTGGAATATAAGGAGTCAAAGCCATTATCAACGATCTCAGGTAATCAATACCAACCAAATCTTTTATAACCATCAAACCGCCGTCCTAACAAACTGCGATAAATGAAAAGCCACCAAACTCACATCCTCGCCAGACAGCCGCTTCTGACTATTAGCAATAAAAGCAGGCAATGCCTTAGGATTCAAAACCCAAACATCGCTTTGCTTAGATTCCGCAGTCGACTCGATGAGGCAGCCAGGA
>CAXMPB010000108.1:0-1530 GCA_964195035.1 Cellvibrionaceae bacterium
ACAATCGTCACCGGGGAGTGTGGCACAAGTACGCGAAAGCGCAGCTTTTTTAACACGTTTTGCAAAACAGTCGGGCACAATATTAATACTGGTTGGGCATGTCACTAAAGATGGTAGTTTGGCTGGTCCAAAAGTATTAGAGCACATGATAGATTGCTCCATTTTATTAGAGGGCGAAAACGATTCGCGTTATCGCACCTTGCGCGGCAGCAAAAATCGCTTTGGCGCAGTTAATGAGCTAGGCGTATTTGCCATGACTGAGCAAGGTCTTAAAGAAGTCACTAACCCATCTGCTATTTTTTTGCAGCGTGACGAAGAAGTATCATCGGGCTCAGTAGTTATGGTGATATGGGAGGGAACACGGCCTCTACTAGTTGAGATACAAGCCTTAGTTGACGATAGCTACATGGGTAACCCACGCCGTGTTGCTGTAGGTTTAGATCAAAACCGCTTAAGTATGTTACTAGCGGTCTTGCATCGCCACGGTGGTTTAATGGTGGGCGACCAAGATGTATTTGTGAATGTTGTTGGTGGTGTAAAGGTCAGCGAGACCAGTGCCGATTTAGCCTTACTGCTGGCGATTGTATCGAGCTTTCGGGATAAGCCATTACCGCAAACATTAATCGCTTTTGGTGAAGTGGGTTTGTCAGGCGAGATTCGTCCCGTGCCTAGCGGGCAAGAACGTTTGCGAGAAGCCGCAAAACATGGCTTTAAAAAAGCTATAGTACCTGCAGCCAATGTGCCACGACAGCCCATAGAGGGCATTGAAATTATAGCCGTTAAAAAGCTGGTTGATGCTTTAGAGGCGCTTGACTAACAGAAAGCTTTAACGCTTAGCGACGTAAAGCTTTTTATAAATATGTATTTAACTTGTCAGTCTAATAAGGTCTAAGCCCTCGCGTTTACAATTATGGGTGTAAGTTTCTGTTATTGAACATCACTATGCCCAGATATTTGTAAATGCCGGCTTGCAAAAAAATAGCCGGCTACAGGCTTTTGAGGATAATGTTGGTGGCGCGCTATGCTAATGTCTTCAATAAATCTCAATTATGTCGGAGAATTAACTTCATGAAACAAAATATTAATCATCTTAAGTACAAAGATTTACCTAAAGTTTTACGGGGTCAAGCTATTGTGAACCAGCCGATCGCCAGTAAAAGTATAGGTGCAAAATCACTTCATTCAGGCATTACCTACATGCCACCTCGGACAGCCGTACCGATACACAGCCATAATGCCGAAGAGCAGGTCACGATTCTGGAAGGGACAATGAAAATCATCCTCGATGGCGATCGCGAGGTATCTTGCAGCCAATATGACTCTACCTTCATTTCAGCCGGGGTGACTCACGAACTCATCAATGATACCGATGAGCATGTATTAGCGATGGTTATTTATGGCTCCTCGAATGTGAATCGAACCTTTACTAAAACGGGTGAGGTAGTCGATGTAGGTACGGAAGACGATAAATTCACTGGCGCGAGAGCCTAATAATAAATGTTCAAGCTGAGAATGAAAGCCGATTTTTTA
>CAXMPB010000109.1:0-3519 GCA_964195035.1 Cellvibrionaceae bacterium
GATAAAAATAGTCCGCGGTGCCCCCCCGCCTCAAGACCTTGAGCAATAACGGCGTCGGCTCCATTTGCCTCTAACCAAAGCGCCTCGGACACCGTTGTCGCCGAGGCAATAATAATTGCCCCCCATGCTTTTGCGAGCTGAATAAGGTTGGCTGCGGGTAGGCCAAAATGAAAGCTTAATACCGGTGGTTTAAACGGTGCGATAATATCAATAATATCATTGCTAAAGGGTTCGCGAGCAAAGCCCGTCCCTAGGTCATTAAGGTCTAGATTATATTGTGTAAAATAAGGCTTTAGTGCTTGCCGCCACTGCGCTTCTCTAAAAGCACTCGAGATGGGTGCAGTATGGCAAAAAAAGTTAATGTTAAAAGGATGACTCGTCGACTGCGTTATGATGTTGAGCTCATCAACTATTTGCTCTTTGCTTAGCATGGCACAAGGTAGTGAGCCCAGTCCGCCGGCATTAGAGACCGCAATAGTTAGGCTACTATCTTGAACGCCGGCCATGGGGGATTGAATAATGGGTCGTTCAATACCAAAAAACTCTTTTGCATTCATTGTCTGCACCTTTTGACCATCATTAGCGTATTAGTCATCGAATCATTTAACAGATCGATGATGATATGATACAAGCATACTCGCAATCAGTGCGGTGTTGAAAATATCATTATGTATTTTCGATTCATTATTATTTTATAGGAAAACGGTATGTTTAATCGTGTGTTAGATGAAGTGATGTCTCGTTTTGATAGCGAATCTAGGGACTCGTTTAGTGCGTCAAGTCGCTCACAACTAAAAGCAATGATTGCCGCCTCTCTACGTCGTGTCGATTTGGTCCCCAGGGATGAGTTTGATGCACAAGCAGCAGTCTTGTTGCGGACTCGTCAATTGTTGCAGGAGCTAGAGCAGCGCTTTGTGGAATTAGAGGCTTCTGTTAAGAAACAAGGCTAGCTAGTGTCCGTTCATAAATAGGATTTTGCTGCGAACAAAACGGCCATGTGTGCGCCACTGCAGGTAGTTGTCTACAATAAGCAAGCGCAGGTATCTAGCAACACAAATCTGACCCTTCTTATTTATCCTCTCGACTAGCCATTTATGAATGAGTGCTCGCTAAAAATAAATAACCTCTTTATTAGAGGCGAAGTCTACTTGAGTCATACTTGATGGACGCTTAGTTTTATCGCGCCTCTACCTTCCTGTTATATCTTTAGCCTGTCGGATTTTTCATCGCCCTAAAGTGGTGCTCTCTATTGGTGCATTGACTTAAGATCGCACAAAAATAGTGCATAACCATGCATTATTACATTTTTCGTCATCGTATTTTTTATAATTTTTACGTAACTATATGTTTCGTATGGTTTTTTTGTCATTGGTATAGGCTTTGCTTTGTAAGAGCCTATTCGTTGACTTGTAAACAGCTAACGAGAAGGGTTTTAAAAAGGACAGGAATGCTCGGCTTGCGTGGAGTTACGTAAATCGGACAGCAATAAAGACAATGCCTATAAAAACGATGGAATGTTAATTCAACATTTTGGGAGAGAATTATATGAAATTAGTAACAGCAATTATCAAACCCTTTAAATTAGATACTGTGCGTGAAGCGCTATCAGATATCGGTGTTCAGGGTGTGACTGTGACAGAAGTAAAAGGTTTTGGGCGACAAAAAGGTCATACGGAACTTTACCGTGGCGCCGAGTATGTGGTGGATTTTTTACCAAAAACTAAATTGGAAGTGGCAGTAAGCGACGACCAAGTCGATGGAGTTTTAGAGGCCATTACCAAAGCGGCGCACAGTGGCAAAATTGGTGACGGAAAAATCTTTGTCGGAAGCTTAGAGCAAGTGATTCGTATTCGTACCGGTGAGACCGGTGACGATGCCTTGTAAGGCGATATGTAGTAAAACCTATAATAATTTTTAATCGATTAATTAACACGATGTAACCATTTGGAGAGTATAGATGGAAAACCAAATTTTTGAGTTACAGTACGCCTTAGATACCTTTTATTTTCTAATTTGTGGCGCACTGGTAATGTGGATGGCAGCAGGCTTTGCTATGTTAGAGGCCGGCCTTGTTCGCGCTAAAAATACCACTGAAATATTAACTAAAAATGTCGCTCTGTTTGCGATTGCCTGCACTATGTATATGATTTGTGGTTATGAACTTATGTATGACGGCGGCTACTTTTTGTCAGGCGTTACTACCACGGGTGGCATGGATGAAGCAGCTGTTGCCGCGGTACTCGCAGCATCTGCTGAAGCCGGTTTTGATGACATGAGCGAGTACGCTGGTGCATCTGACTTTTTCTTTCAGGTTGTCTTCGTTGCAACCGCCATGTCGATTGTATCGGGTGCCGTTGCTGAACGTATGAAGCTTTGGGCATTTCTAGTGTTTGCTGTTGTTATGACAGGCTTTATCTACCCAATGGAAGGAAGCTGGACGTGGAATGGTGATTCTGTCTTTGGCCTATATAGCCTAGATTATAGTGACTATGCAGGTTCTGGTATTGTGCATATGGCGGGTGCTGCCGCTGCTTTAGCGGGTGTATTGGTTCTTGGTGCTCGTAAAGGTAAATATGGTGCAAATGGCCAAGTTAATGCTATTCCTGGTGCAAATTTACCGCTAGCAACCTTAGGTACATTCATCTTATGGATGGGCTGGTTCGGATTTAACGGTGGTTCTACGCTTAAGTTAGGTGGTATTGAAGTTGCTAACGAAGTTGCTAACGTATTTATGAACACCAATGCTGCGGCATCGGGTGGTTTAATTGCTGCACTTATCGTCGCGCGTCTTATCTTCGGTAAAGCAGATTTAACCATGGCATTAAATGGTGCATTGGCTGGTCTTGTTGCAATTACTGCTGACCCCGCGTCACAAAGTGCCCTTGTATCAACAATTATCGGTGCGATTGGCGGTATATTAGTGGTCTTTAGTATTCTTGCCCTAGATAAAATGAAGATAGATGATCCAGTGGGTGCGATCTCTGTTCACGGTACTGTGGGCATATTTGGTGTACTCGCAGTAGCGATCTTTGGCGATGCTAGCTTCTCAGGTCAGATCGTTGGACTCTTAACTATTTTTGTCTGGGTATTTGTCACTAGCCTTATTGTTTGGTTAGCAATCAAAGCAATCATGGGTATTCGTGTTAGCGAAGAAGAAGAATACGAAGGTGTCGATATCTCTGAATGTGGTATGGAAGCGTATCCAGAATTCGCCGCCAGCAAATAATGTGATAAACACTAATAAGCCTGCTTATAAGTGTTTGCCTTCATTGTTTGAGTGAAAAAATTAATAGAATAAAAGGCTCATGTTTCATTGGGCCTTTTTTTGTAAACTCTATTTTAACAATAGCTCTAACTATGCCTGCAACTGTGGGCATTATTTACGATAGCTGTTATGCTCTCGATATTAGTGACTCATAATAATAGAAAGAATAAAGGAACCCTTATGAAGCTTATTACCGCTGTTATTAAACCTTTTAAGCTGGACGATGTTCGTACAGGATTATCTGATGTAGGTGT
>CAXMPB010000110.1:0-3257 GCA_964195035.1 Cellvibrionaceae bacterium
AATAGCATCTCCAGAATCAATCCAGTGAGTAATATTAGGTAAGACAGACATTAGCTCATTTTTAAGTAGGGGAAAGTGTGTGCAGGCAAGCACCATCGTATCTGGCGCGTGCTGATTATTGTTGCTACGGAAAGGTTCGGTAATTTTTTCTAGTGCTTCTTGTGATATTGTTTTATTTTGTAATTTTTTTTCAGCCAACAATACAAGTTCGCTTGACCCAACAGAAATAATTTCACAATCATGTGCAAAATCGTTAATTACTTCTTTTGTATAATTACGGTTGATGGTTCCAGGCGTTGCCAGTAGGCCAATGGTCTTATTAGTTGTTATTTTAGCCGCGGGTTTGATCGCGGGTACAACACCAATAATAGCTTGTGTAAAGTGTGATCTGATTTTAGGCAATACAACTGTGCTAGCGGTATTACATGCAACAACAATAATATCTGCAGATATTTTTTTTTGTACAGTCGTGAGTACGCGCTCGACCCGTGCAATCAATTGAGATGTCTCTAGCGTGCCGTAGGGGAATTGAGCATTGTCAGATGCATAAGTCAGATGGCAGGAAGGGTTTGTTTTTTTAATGGCCTCAACAATACTAAGGCCTCCAACGCCTGAATCAAAAACTAAAATATGAGGCTGTTTGGCTGACATCACGTTTTTCCTAATAGCTATTAATTATTATGATTTGTCTACTTTGTAAATGACGACGCAGATGTCACTAACAATATCGGCAATAATGTCGCCAACAAATTACTTAATGGTTATGGTCCAGTATCGCAATTTTCTCATCTGACATTTCAGCTAAGGTTTCACCGTAGTTTGCTGATTTTGAACCCGTAAGCTGTTTTACATTGCTAGTATTCAGACGCACATGCTCAGCTCGCCTAGTTGTAATAATGTTCCAGTAGTCTCGCTGGTACTACTACCTTGTCAGATAATCTGCCATTGGAGACTTGGCGATGCTGAAATCGTCTATGCTAAATTGCTGTAAATAGTTGTGCTCATCGGTTTAGGCCAGATTTATCGTTAAGTCAGTATTTGGTTTTTAAACCGTTTTAAACGTCTAGCTGCATCTTTAGCTATCAGTCGAGCTGATGATCTTTTTTCGCTTTCACAATACCTATCAGGACAGCTGTTGTTCTTAAATGCCCGTATGCCTATACATTTTATGGCTTGTCAGGCAAAGATAGAGTTATATTGCGATGATAAAAGAGTCAGCTTTATGTGCAAGTATTGCAGTGTATATAGAGTGTGAAAAAATTCTTTCTAGTGCATAGGCATCGATGCTTCTTTTGTAGCGCATAAAATAGATGTAGCTTTGAAATAGAGGTCGCTCAGATAAGCTCTTTAATAATGTTAAAGTATCTCTTATTCTCGGGCTCAAATAATAGTTTGCCGCCTAGGCGATAGGCTTTTTGTAAGTACGTTTTTGCTTGTTGTTCTTGATTAGTGTCGAGTAATGCCTGTCCAAGGCGCAGTAAAACGAACGCGCGTCTACCTGTCTTTTGGCAGGCTAATGCAGAGCGAAAGGCTTCTGTCGCAGGTTCATATTTGGCTAATTGATAATAAGTATCGCCTATAAAAGACAAAATTATTTCGGCATTTTTCTGCTCTAATTGTGGTTTTTCTAATGTTAGCCAAGCTTCATAAAAAAGCCTAAGCGCAGCACCATAGTTTTTCTGCTCGTAAAACGTAGCGGCTTCTTCGCAGATTTGCTGGGTAGCGTTATCACTTATCGCGACAGAATTGATTGATTTCAGAGTAGAGCTAATATTTGAGTTCATTTTTGATACTATATCGTTAATAATCGTTAACTTGTTTTAAGAGCCTGCGACAACATGACGCTACTAATCAGTTTTATTGTAACCAATGCCATATCTTTATTGTTGTTTTTTTTGGGTTTTATTCTCGGAGCCGTAATAGTTGGCTTGTTGGTCAGGAATCGTACAAATCGATTTTTGGGTACATCGCGAATTAAGCAATCTGAATTTGAGGTTATCATATCTCAGCGCGGTGAAGAGCTTGCTAATATGACAGCGCAGCGCGATTTTTTAAAAGATCAGCTAAATAATCAGTCTCAGTTGCTATCTGAAGCTCGCTTACAGATGGGACAGGAGTTTGAAAATCTAGCCAATAGGATTTTTGAGACGAAACAGCAGCAATTTGATCAGCAAAATCAAAAAACACTGAACTACTCTCTAAATCCGTTAAGATTGCAAATAGATGACTTTAAAAAACAAGTTGCCGATGTATACCAAAAAGAGAGTGCCGAGAGAAATCAATTAATGGGCAAAGTGGGTGAGTTGCAATCACAAACACTTAAGATAGGCCAAGAGGCAGTTAATCTAGCCAATGCTTTAAAGGGAGATAATAAGGCGCAAGGTAATTGGGGCGAGATGATACTTGAGCGTATTTTGGAAGATTCCGGTTTGCGCAAAGGCACGGAGTACGAATCACAAGTATCTCTCTATGAGCAATCTGTTGAAGGCTCAGTGGGTAGGCGTCGCGCGCCAGACATAATTATTTATTTACCTAATGATAAGCAGTTAATTGTCGATGCTAAAGTTTCACTAATACATTATGAGCAATACGTAAATGCGACAAATGATGCATCTCGCATCTTAGCACTAAAAGCGCATGTTCAATCTGTACGATCACATATTAAAAATTTAAGTAAAAAGAGTTATGAGTCATTAGAAGGCGTTAATAGTCTTGATTTCGTGTTTATTTTTATGCCTATTGAAGCATCGTATATGTTGACCCTGCAATCAGAGCCGCAGTTGTTTCAAGAAGCTTATGATCAACAAATAGTGTTGGTGAGCCCGACAACACTGATGACCACTTTGCAAACTGTTGCAAATATTTGGCGTTATCAAAAGCAGAATCAAAATGCAGAAAAAATTGCAGCCGAGGCCGGGGGTTTATATGACCAATTCGTTTTGTTTTTAGAGTCTATAGCCCAAATTGGCAACCAACTGGATAAAACCACAGAAGCTTATCAATTAGCTAAAAAAAGATTGTATGAAGGCAAGGGTAATTTGTTTAAACGAGCCGAAAAATTACGCGCTCTTGGCGCTAAAACAAAGCGTAATATAGAGCAGAATATTGATTAGTATAAAAATTATAATAGTTTGTGAAAGAGAGATGAATTAGTAGCGTTAACGTATATATATGGTGGTAGTATTTCTATATTAAGTTTAATAATTAGTTGGAGCAGCAAGTTAATGTCAATGTTTTTTATTGTTTTGGGTATGGTT
>CAXMPB010000111.1:0-3991 GCA_964195035.1 Cellvibrionaceae bacterium
GAATGTCTTTTTATATCAACAATTTTTGGCAGGTCAAATACTTCAAAGCCAAAGCTTAGTTTTATTTAATGGCTTGGAGTTATTTTTAAAGGCTGAACCTATAGGTATTGTTTTTGGTTTACTTGCGAGCTTTTTATGGATAGTGACAACTATTTATAGTATCGGCTATATGCGGGGTCATAAGGAGCAAAATCAAACTCGTTTTTATACCTGCTTTGCTATTGCCATTGCCTGTGTCATGGCGGCCGCATATTCGGGTAATCTGTTAACCTTATTTGTTGCTTATGAAGCCATTACTTTATCGACATTTCCTTTGGTTACGCATGCGGGTAATGCTAAGGCAAAAAGAGCGGGGCGTATTTATATAGGGGTATTAATGGGTGGCTCTATTTTCTTACTGATGCCTGCGATTATTGTTACCTGGTGGATGACGGGCACTACAGATTTTACTGTCGGTGGAGTCTTTAATGACGTCGCTATATCACCATTTTGGGTGACCGTATTATTGTGTCTAATGGTGTTTGGTACAGGTAAAGCGGCATTGATGCCGTTTCACGGTTGGTTGCCCAATGCGATGGTTGCTCCAACGCCTGTTAGCGCCTTGCTGCATGCAGTAGCTGTGGTTAAAACTGGTGTATTTTTAATTATAAAAATAGTTGTCTATATTTTTGGAATTGATTTAATCACTAAAACTAACGCCTCTGAACTTTTATTATTTGTTGCCGCGGGGACTATATTACTATCGTCTTTTATTGCGATGAAAAAAGATAATATAAAAGCGCGTCTAGCTTATTCAACGATTAGTCAGCTTGCTTATATTGTATTAGCCGCACTCATTGCTAATGCTCGAGCAATTGAGGGCGCAGTCTTACATATTGTCTCTCATGCCTTTGGTAAAATTACACTGTTCTTTTGTGCCGGCGCCATTATGGTTGCTGCACATAAAACATTAGTCAGCGAGTTAGCAGGCTTAGGTCGTAAAATGCCTTATACTTTCGCCGCATTTTTTATTGCCGCCATCAGTATTATTGGCCTACCGCCGTTAGTGGGTGTGCTCAGTAAATTTGTCATTGTTGAAGGTATTATTGACAGCGAATATTATTGGTTGATTGGCGTTTTGATTTTAAGCTCCCTGTTAAATATCGCCTATTTACTGCCAATACCATTTGCAGCATTTTTTAAAGAAAATGACAGCGCAAGTCATAATACCGATGATGTAATAGAAGAAGCTCCAGTCGCTTGCCTGATTGCTATAGCGATTACAACGACTGCTTGTATTGTTTTGTTTTTTCAAATAGACCCAATAATGCACTTACTGTCTTTAATTAAGTTCCTTTAATTAAGCGTGCCTATTAAGTGAAATATGTATGGAGAGATACTGTGATTGAATCCGAAGATTCTCTGAGTAATGACGAAGGTTTTTTTGATCGCCCCGAAGTTATTAATTGGATGTTGCGTATTTTTTATAGCATTTGTATAGCTTTAGTGATGGTCGATTTTATTATCCATAGACATATTGTGACCGATGTAGAAAAAATTCCAGCTTTTTATGCCATCTATGGTTTTGTTGCCTGTGTAGCATTAGTGTTAATTTCAAGCCAAATGCGTAAATTCTTAATGCGAGGAGAGCATTATTATACAAATCCCGACGGTTTATCTAAAGACCAACAGGCTAACAATGTTGATGAACTGCCTAAAAAGGATGGTAAATAATGTCTGCATGGTTTAGTTCGCCAATTCATCCACTTGTTTTATTTTTTATTGCAGCGCTTTTTATTACTTTTTTGTCGAATAAAAAAGATAAGTTAGCATCGATCATTACCGTGATTGTGCCTCTCATTAGCTTTGTTAGTTTATTGCAATGGCAGCAAGGTAGCTTTGGTCTGTATCAGTTTCTAGGTCTAGAATTAACCTTAATTAAAGTTGATCGCTTAAGCCTGCTCTTTGGTTATTTATTTCATTTAGCGGCTTTTATTGCAAGCATTTATGCGTTTCATGTTAATGATCGGGTGCAGCAAGTCTCTGCGCTATTGTATACAGGTAGTGCTCTCGGTGCGGTTTTTGCGGGGGATTGGATTTCACTCTTTATTTTTTGGGAGCTACTGGCACTAACGTCGGTGTTTTTAATTTTAGCGAGACGCACACGAGAAAGTTATCTCGCAAGTATGCGTTACTTAATTATGCAGGTGCTATCGGGCGTTTTATTGTTCTCGGGTGCCTTAATGATTGCGCATCACACGGGCACAGCCTCCATAACAGCATTAATATTAAATACAGATATATTCAATATTAACTCTAGTTACGATGTCGCTATTTGGTTAATTTTTTTGGCGTATGGTATTAAAGCTGGCTTTCCACTTTTCCATAACTGGATTATTGATTCGTACCCACAGGCTACCCCAACGGGGACAATTTTTTTAATCTCACTAACCACTAAAGTAGCCGTATATGCCTTAGCCCGAAGTTTTGCCGGAACTGATTTTTTAATTACGATCGGTTTGGTAATGGCTTGTTTTCCCATATTTTTTGCCGTTATCGAAAACGATTTAAGACGCGTACTTGCATACAGTATGATTAATCAAATTGGTTTTATGGTGTGTGCAATTGGTGTGGGAACAGAAATGGCGATCAACGGCGCAGTTGCCACAGCCTTCAATCATGTTTTATATAAAGGGTTGTTAATGATGTCGATGGGTGCGGTGTTGTTTAGAGTAGGGCATGTCGACGGATCCAACTTAGGTGGGCTTTATAAATCGATGCCTAAAACAGCAATCTTATCCATTATTGGTGCAGCGTCTATATCTGCCTTTCCATTGTTCAGTGGTTTTGTTAGTAAAGCTATCATCATGGTTGAGATGTTAGAAGCTGGTCATACCTTTGGATGGTTATTATTATTGTTTGCGGCGGCGGGCGTATTTCATCACGCTGGTATTAAGATTCCCTTCTTTGCTTTTTTTGCACATGACTCTGGGCTGCGTGTTAAAGAGGCACCCACAAATATGTTAATTGCAATGAGTATCTCAGCATTTTTGTGCATCGCCATCGGCATTTTTCCATCCTATTTATATAGTATTTTACCTTATCCAATTAATTACTCCCCTTACGATATAACTCATGTCGTGACGCAGTTACAGTTATTATTCTTTTCTGCTCTCGCGTTTGTATGGTTAAATCGTAAGAACTTATATCCCCCAGAAATTCGCTCAACAAATTTAGATTCAGATTGGTTTTATCGAAAATTATTTCCCTTATTCTGGGGTTATATTTGTTCTTATGCAGCAATAGTATCTCAGTCCTTTATAAATATAAGTACAAAGATATACATCGTCACGATCGCGACACTTTCAAAATATAGCAGACCAGATGCTTTGTTAGGACGAGGCTGGGGAATCAATACGATGCTAATGTCGCTTTTGTGTGTATTGATATTTGTATTATTATTTAATTATAATCAGTGAATAGCGAAACATAACCGTCTTAGTAGATGACTCTAGTTTGAGTTAATGCAGTAATAATTAGCGTATCGATAAGCAATGTGGCTTAGTTTTGAGCTTAGTATTGTCATTATCAAAAGAGAAGGGTAATGTTATACGTTATATAATAATAATGACTACTTTAATTCAGTAGATCTATTGATAAACGAGATCATATTTTATGGGTTATTTAATTATATCCGCAATACTTGTTGTTTTTGCCGTTGTTTTAACCCTTTGGGTCATCAAGTTACTATTCAAAAAGAACTGGTTTTTGGGTTGGCTAAAAGGCAGTTTTGGTGTTGTCTTGATTTTTGGTGTTTTTGTATTGGGTTTTATGGCCTACGATGTTTATAGTTATAAACAGTTGGAGTCAGAACAAAATATAGCAACCATTAGCTTTGTATCATTAGGTAAGCAACATTACGCGGCTAATTTTGTAGAAAATGGTAAAGGGCAATCAACCTTTGAATTACATGGTGATCAGTGGCAGCTAGATAGTCGTATCATCAAGTGGA
>CAXMPB010000112.1:0-1847 GCA_964195035.1 Cellvibrionaceae bacterium
TTAGTAAAACGATTATTGAATTGTGTGGCAGGTGGGTAGAAGGTATAGCGAGGACCATGGCCGTTATATTTTCTTAAAAGTACTTTATTGATAGCCATGACCCCTCCCTTTTATTTCTCTATATTTTACGACTAAAAAACATAGCCAATACTTACCATGTAAACCCAAGGATCAAGCTCGATACCACCGATGGACGAGCCATTAAGATCTGCATCGGTCTCAATATCTATATTCCAAACAGTTGCATTTGCAATCCACTTATCGTTAATTTGGTAATCTATACCGGCTTCAAGACTAAGCCCAAAAGAATCATCTAACTCTAAGCTGCCTAGGCTGCTCTCCTCTTCAAAAAACATTGTATAGTTAACGCCAATACCGGCAAAAGGTTGCCATTTAGAGCCATTTTCAAGCGGAAAGTACTCTAAATGAACTGTTGGAGGTAGTAATGATGTCTCGGCTATTTTGTTGCCCCCAGCGGAGATGTCGTGCGTAAAGGGCGTAGACGCTAATAAACCCAATGCAATGTGCT
This sequence comes from Cellvibrionaceae bacterium, assembly GCA_964195035.1. Lineage (GTDB taxonomy): Bacteria > Pseudomonadota > Gammaproteobacteria > Pseudomonadales > Cellvibrionaceae > CANLBN01. The sequence continues at coordinate 530 of CAXMPB010000112.1, forward strand.
CGGTGAACATATAGCTAAAGGTGATCCCCAGTGCTTCGGCGTCATCAACGCTAGCACCAAGATCGCCTAGTGTGCCATAGGGGTCCTCATCGGGCTGAACTGATGCAAGGCCCGCACGGAGTATAAAATCGCCTGCTTCATAAGCATTCGATTGGGTATGATAGGCGGCAGCGCCTAAAATAATGGCTAGGGGTAATAGTTTTTTTGTGCACGAGTGCTTAATCATGTTCATGATTTTCTGTACCTCCCTTATATCTCTTTATTAACTCAAACCGCATAAAAATACTGCTTGCTTGGCATGCCTAAATAACAAGCCTTAGGATATTGATTTTTACAAAAGCCGAGATGATATAGGTCAAGTAAGTTTGTTCTTATGTGGATTAATGGGGCGTTAGATTAAAGCCGAATTATTCGTTTTAGCGTATTTGAGGTAAACTATTACTTTTATGTTCGTTAACCTTAAATAATAAATGACTTAATATGTTTGACGCCCTTATTCGCTCCACCCTTAACCCCACACCTGAATTAAATGCTAACAATACGCGCAAGCTTATTAGCCATAGCCAATTACAAGAGGCAATTAAAGCTTTGGCCGATACAATTAATGCTGAATATCTACAGACATTACTAGAATCTGAAGATCCGCATTCAGAGGATGAAAGCAGATTTTCTCAAGAGGTAATAGTGCTGTGTGTGATGAATGGAGGGATGGTCTTTTGTTCGAGTTTATTACCACTATTAGAGTTTCCCTTACAGTTCGACTCGCTTCAAGTGAGCCGCTATGGCGATAAAGATACAGGTGGTGCGCTACGCTGGCTTCAAAAACCACAGGTTGAATTACACAATAAACATATATTAATAGTCGATGATTTAATTGATGAGGGGATATCGCTGACAGAAGTTTTTAATTATTGCGAGAGTGAAAATACAGCCTCTACCAAAGTAGCGGTCTTACTTGATAAGAAAACAACAAGACGATTGCCCGAAGCCATAACGCCCAATTATATTGGCTTAACCATACCCGATGAATTTATTTTTGGCTTTGGTATCGATTATAAAAATTACTATCGGAATTTGTTAGACATTTATTCGGTTAAACGCTAGTTTAATTAATTTCAGCGGTCTTTATCGCATTAGCCTCTACGCCTGTTGCATTTGCACTAAGGTAGCCTCTTATCCTTCGCGATAAAATGTTTTCGTGCCCAGATGGCGTATACTTTAAGTGATTGAGCTTTACTTGTTTGTAGACACTTACTTTTTTTTGTTTGGCGATTATTTTTCTTGCCTTTGCAGCCTTTTGATTGCGATCGTCTTGAGC
>CAXMPB010000113.1:0-4009 GCA_964195035.1 Cellvibrionaceae bacterium
CCTGACGTAAGATTTAAAAATTAAAGCTAAATAGATAAGGCTTTAAATTTTTTTAAAGGCAGATACTATCTAGTATCTGCCTTTTTTAATAACACACTTATATTTTTATTATTTTGAGTGACTGTACACGCTTAAGCTACAGTCTTTATTTTAAAGTATTATTAGTTGAATTATATTTATGGAAAATTATTATACTTGTTATTGCGACACGGAAAACCCCTTCAGTGATTGCTGTGAGCCTTTTTTAAAAAATACGAAGCAAGCAAAAACACCCTTACAGTTAATGCGTTCACGATTCACGGCTTATAAATTGGGTGGCTACGGTGAGTATTTATTAAAAACGTGGTTTCCGTTAATGTCACAAGGCTTAGATGTGGCAGAATTATCACAAAAGAGTAGAGACTGGCAGCACTTAACAATTATCAACAAATCACAGCTTGGTGATAATGGCTTGGTTGAATTTAAAGCACAATACCTAGATGCAGCTGGTGCGGAGCAAACGCATCATGAGCACTCTATTTTTAAGCGTATTAAAGGCGTATGGTTGTATATTGGTGAGGAAATAAGGTCAAAATAAAGCACCAATATTTATTTTAATTACTTTAGGGATTGGGATTAACGATGCAGAGTCAACAGTCGACTAAATACTTTGCCTATGGCTCAAATATGCCACTGGCTCGATTAAAGCAGCGAGTGCCCAGTGCAAGCGTAGTCGGTGTCTTTTGTATTAAAGGGTACGATTTACGCTTTCATATGGCATCAAATGATGGCTCGGCTAAATGTGATGCCTACCATACAAAAAAAATTGAACACTGTGTGTGGGGTGTGGTGTTTGAGATGTTAACCTCTCAGCGGCCTGCTCTTGATAAAGCGGAAAGCCTAAATGTTGGCTATAGCGCTAAATTAGTAGAAGTTATTAATGAGAAAGGCGAAAAAGTTGATGCCTTAATTTATTGTGCGATACCTATTGATGATACGTCTAAACCCTATAGCTGGTATGTTAATCATGTATTAATGGGGGCTTTTGAGAACAAATTACCAGAAACCTATATTGATAAAATTAAAAAAGTTGAATATATAGAAGATAAAAATCAACAGCGCGCCTTACTAGAGTTCGCAATACACGAATAATATATTAATAGCGGCATCACAAATACTTTACGTTTATACCTTTTTAAAGATAAAAAATGATTGAAATTAAAACCTTATTTTTATTCGTACTTACAGCGCTCGCTGAAATCATGGGTTGTTACCTTCCATACCTTTGGCTAAAGCAAGATAAGAGTATTTGGCTACTAATACCCGCGGCCATTAGTCTGGCATTATTTGCTTGGCTTTTATCCTTGCATCCCGGCGCAAGTGGCAGAGTTTACGCTGCGTATGGCGGTGTTTATATTGGCGTTGCTATTTTATGGTTATGGGCAGTAGATGGCGTTGCGCCTACACGTTGGGATATTGTTGGTTCTCTAGTAGCAATGACTGGTATGGTAATCATTATGTTTGCACCCAGAGGCGAATAAGTACGGCTTGCTAGATAATCGGCTAAGATTAAGACAGTGATTTCTTTTTTATTAACAAGTTTATGTCAATTTATTCATTAAAGTGTTTTTAAGGCTAGAGCGAGGATAATATTATGGCACGCACTAAATTAGAGTTTGCAGGGTCAGAAAATTTAAACATAGCGGCATTGTTAGAGACGCCAACCGAGGTGCCCCGTGCCTTTGTTTTATTTGCGCATTGTTTTACCTGTAGTAAAGATACGCTAGCTGCTTCGCGTATTGCGCGGGCTTTGGTCGCCAACGATTTTGGTGTTTTACGCTTTGATTTTACGGGTCTTGGTAATAGTGAAGGTGAGTTTTCTAATTCTAATTTTTCGAGTAATATTGCCGACCTTATCTCGGCCGCTGACTATCTCCGAGATAATTACATGGCGCCGTCGATTTTAATTGGCCATAGCCTAGGTGGTGCTGCAGTACTTGCTGGTGCAGGACAAATACCTGAGCTAAAAGGTGTCGTCACTATCGGTGCACCTTCTGATCCCGAGCATGTTGTGAAGCAATTCTCATGCGATATTAGTGCAATAGAGGCGCAGGGAAAAGCCACGGTCGAGCTTGGTGGCCGCCAGTTTACGATTAAAAAACAATTTTTAGATGATTTAAAAACGTATCAACTTAGCGATGAAATTGCATCGCTTAAAAAAGCACTATTAATTTTTCATGCGTCATTAGATGCGACAGTTTCTATAAAAGAAGCCGAGAAAATTTATTCTCATGCAAAGCATCCAAAAAGTTTTGTTAGTTTAGATGGTGCTGATCATCTATTAAGTCGTGCAGAAGATGCCGAATATGTTGCTAAAGTAATTACTGCCTGGGCAAGCCGTTATATTACTGTTGCGGAATCCAATAATAACGGAGCCGCTAAAAGCCAGCGTCCAACGATTAAGAAAGGTCATATATTAATTGAAGAAAAAAATAAAAACTTCACCCGCGAAGTATTCGCAGATAACCATCAATGGATTGCCGACGAGCCAACAAGCTTTGGTGGTGCAGATTTGGGCCCTGATCCTTACGAGCATTTACTGGCGGCTTTAGGAGCATGCACATCAATGACTATTCGCATGTACGCCAAGCGAAAAAATATAGCGCTAGAGTCTGTCTCGGTAGAGTTATCCCACACTCGTGAGCACGCTAGTGATTGCGACGCTTGTGAAGCGTCTACACAGGTGATTGACGTATTACAGCGCGAGGTAAAATTAGTCGGTGATTTGAGCGTTGAGGAACGAGAAAAATTATTATTAATTGCCGATAAATGCCCGGTGCACAAAACATTACACGGTGATATCGATATTAAAACTGTTGAGGTCTCTTAGTAAATAAAGAGGGTAGTTAACAACTTAAGAAGTTAACAGTTTACGAAGTTAACAAAGAGTGTTTGTCGTGATAGTAAAACTTATTTTCGCAAAAAATGAAGCTAGTTAATTTATGAGTCTTTAATTTCGGTGCACAATATGCACCTTATGCCTAAGCACACAATCGTGTAGGGTGTTCACTGTGTAGCGTTTAATGCTTAGCTTAAGGTTAAATATAAAATTAAGGTAGAAAATGATTTATAACACAGTATTAGTAACGGGTGCATCTTCAGGCATTGGTAAAGCAGTTGCCGAGCTACTTGCAGAGCAAGGTGTGACGTTAATTTTATTAGCACGTCGTAGAGATAAGTTGATCGAGTTAAGTAAAGTACTGCAAAGTAAAACCAGTTGCTATGTGTGTGAATGCGATCTTGCCGATACCCGCTCTATCAGCGAGGCTATTGATAAAATACCCCGAGATTTTAGTAATATCGATGGGCTGATTAATTGCGCAGGTGCCGCCCTAGGTTTAGGCACAGCGCAAGAAGCCGACTGGAATGATTGGCAGGCAATGATTAATGTTAACTGCATGGGGCTTGCCTTTTTAACGCAGCGCTTATTGCCTAAGATGGTTGAAAAAAATAAAGGGCATATTATTAATATAGGCTCTATTGCGGGTAACTACCCCTATAAAGGCGGTAATGTTTATGCGGCGAGTAAAGCTTTTGTTCAACAACTAACACTCAATATAAAAGCAGATTTATTAGGGACAGCCGTGCGTGTAAGTAACATCGAGCCCGGTATGGTCTCTGACAGCGAATTCTCACTGGTACGTTTTAAGGGTGACGCTGAAAAAGCTAGTGCGGTCTATGAGGGTATCGAGGCACTAAGTTCGGTTGACGTTGCCAACACTGTTTTATGGGTGTTGGGGCAACCGGCCCATGTGAATATCAATAAAATCGAATTAATGTCTGTTAATCAAGCACCACAAAGAACGGCATACCATAAGGGCACCTCTTAAAATGCACTTTTTACACGGTAGCGGCGTGGCCTCGTGGCTCCTACTTTTGGCAGCCCAGTACTCGAATCCTCATTTACTCCGTGTAAACTGCGGTTCTCCGTGCGGTGCTTTCTCGCCTAGAATCGCCTACTCTTGGTGCT
>CAXMPB010000114.1:0-7671 GCA_964195035.1 Cellvibrionaceae bacterium
ACCAGAGTTGCCGCTTGAGCGAATGCATCAGATAGAGTTGAACTTGCCATAGATTCAAGAAAGTTGAGTGATTAGTAGGAAGTAGCCATAAGGATTATCAATAAAATTACATGTCTATTGTATTAGCCTAGACATACTAATCTCAATGCCTATTTTATGGTTGGGACGATAATAAGTTATGGGTTTGGCAGTAATGGCTTAAAGGCGGGCGTTATTAGGCTGTAAATGAAAGCATATTAGGCGCGATGACAAAGTGCTGAGTAACCCAGGTCACAACAGATATCATTAAGCCGTTAACATGCGTTGCTTTTGTGCTTGAGAGAGTAGTGATATAAACCGTTGCTTCTGCTCATGAGAAAGCAGGGATATCAAGGGTTGTAGTTGCTCAATAGCCTCGTCGATCTCTTGTGCAACTTCGTTTTCTTTGCCGTTATTGATAGTATCGATAATAGCATCAAGAGATAAGCTACGTTTATTAGTGGGTGTATGAGTATTGTGATATTCATTTGCACTTAATGAATATATTTGACTATTGCCTAAGTTATGCGCTTTTTTTAATGCACTGCTAGATATGTTGTTGAGTAGCTCTGGGGTCACTTGGTCATCGGCAGTGAGTGTGCAAATACCGACAGAAACGGTTAGTTTTAGCGGCTCACCATTGAGTTTTGCTCTAATAGTTTCAACGGTTAGGCAAATCTTGTTGGCCATTTCTAATGTGCTTTGTTGGTGTAACAAAGGTACAGATATAGCAAAGCGCGCGAGGCCCGTGCGTGCAATGGTATCTTCTTTGCGCACATTGTTTGAGAGTACTTCCCCAATACGCTTGATAAGTTTTTCGGTACTGCTTCTGCCCATAGAGATAAAAAGCTCTTTATAGCGATCAATCTCAATGGTCATTAAGCTAATGTCGTGGCGGTAGCGCGATGTAAAGGCAATTTCTTTATCGAGCTGCGTGTGAAACCCTACTCGGTTGAGCTTGCCGGTTAAAGCATCAATAGTGACTTTGTGCTCTCTATTTTTATCGTTATGAATACGCACATACGATTGCGCAAGTACACGAATATCAGCAACGTTCTCGAAGGGTTTAGTAATAAAGTCAGTTGCGCCAAGAGACAACGCTTTTTCTTTGGCAATGTCAGGGTTTTCGGCACCCGTCATTACCACAACGGGTAAATTACGAATATGTGCCTTTTTATGGGAGCGTAGTTGCTTTAAAAATTCAAAGCCGTCCATAACCGGCATAACCAGATCCGTAAAAACAATATCAATGGATTCGTCGCCTTCAAGGGTATCAAGGCCATCGGCACCATCAGTCGCTAGCAATATATCAAATTCAACACCAAAAAATTTTCTAGCGGTGATACGCACAGTGCTAGAGTCATCAATGACTAATAATCGAGTTTTGTTATTTTTTATCGACATATTATTTAATCTATTCCGTTGATACCATTACTTAGTACATGCAGGCTCTATTATAAACTAATTCTATCGTTCGTCTAATAGAAGAGTCTTACTAGATATTAACCAAAGGTTGATTTTGCTGATCGTAGGCTAGATGAAGAAAATATGAGTTGCAGCTAGTGCAATTACAAGACGTATTTAGTGTGTTTACAATATTTGCCGCTAATGAGCTAATAAATTGACTACCTAGTCACAACAAGCTACCTACCTTATCCCAACCTTTGTTTGATATTGTTCTGTCGCTAATTGGCTTCACTAAGTCGAAAAATGCTCTTAATATAATAAATTAAACCATGTAATCGGAGGTCACTATCGTGCAATACAATAATCCAAATACAGAAGGTGCCGTTGTTTCTTTTAAGCAGCGTTATGAAAACTATATCGGCGGCGCATGGGTAGCGCCAATTAAAGGTGTTTATTTTGACAATGTTTCTCCAGTAGACGGCAAGGTATTTTGTCAAATTCCTCGCTCCTCAGAGGAAGATATCAATCTAGCCCTTGATGCTGCGCATGCAGCCAAAGATTCTTGGGGTAAGGCCTCCGTCACCGAGCGCTCTAATTTACTGCTAAAAATGGCTGATGTGATGGAGCAAAATCTCGAAGCGTTAGCCGTTGCAGAAACTTGGGATAATGGCAAAGCCGTTCGTGAAACCCTTAATGCCGATCTACCTTTGTGTGTCGATCACCTGCGTTACTATGCGGGATGCCTGCGCGCTCAAGAAGGTGGCATTAGTGAAATAGATCAAAATACGGTGGCCTATCATATTCATGAGCCATTAGGTGTTGTGGGTCAAATTATCCCATGGAATTTCCCCCTTTTAATGGCGATCTGGAATTTAGCGCCTGCGCTTGCAGCAGGAAACTGTATTGTATTAAAACCGGCAGAGCAAACCCCGGCGACTATCTTAATGATGATGGAGTTGATGGACGGTATTTTGCCTGCTGGCGTGCTCAATATTGTTAATGGTTATGGCGAAGAGGCCGGCCATGCGCTGGCTACGAGTACGCGTATAGCGAAAATAGCCTTTACAGGCTCTACCCCCGTAGGTCAGATGATTCTAAAACATGCAGCAGACAACTTAATTCCATCATCGGTTGAGCTTGGTGGTAAATCACCCAATATCTATTTTGCTGATATTTTTGACCATGAAGAAGCCTTTATTAGCAAATGTGTAGAAGGTGCTGTGCTAGCATTTTTTAATCAGGGTGAGGTATGTACTTGCCCATCACGGCTATTAATTGAAGAATCTATTTATGACAAATTTATAGCGATGGTGGTTGAGCGTGCCGGAGCAATTAAACGGGGTAACCCACTCGATACCGACGTTATGGTTGGTGCTCAGGTGTCGCAAGAGCAATACGATCGGATCTTGAGCTATATAAAAATTGGTTTAGACGAAGGTGCCGAACTTATTACCGGTGGTAATATGGCCGCTGTCGGTGACGGTTACGAAAAAGGTTTTTATATTGAGCTTACCTTGCTTAAAGGCAACAACACTATGCGTGTTTTCCAGGAAGAAATTTTTGGACCTGTTGTCTCTGTTGCGACCTTTAAAACAGAAGAGGAAGCGCTTGCCATTGCTAATGATAGCGATTATGGCCTTGGTGCAGGGGTATGGACGCGAGATATGAATAAGTCTTATCGTATGGGACGAGGTATTCAGGCTGGCCGAGTGTGGACGAACTGTTATCACTTGTATCCAGCGCATGCTGCCTTTGGTGGTTACAAAAAATCGGGTATGGGTCGCTACACTCATAAAATTGCACTAGAGCACTATCAGCAGACTAAAAATTTACTAGTCAGCTATGATATAAACCCCCTAGGGTTTTTCTAGGTTTTTCAAACCAGAGTCCGAGGGGCTCTGGTTTATTTTTATGAAAAATAACACATCAATTAATGGCTTGGTATTAACTCAATGTTTTCATCAATTGAAAGCAGATTTGTCATCACCGGTCATGCCTCAAGGTATTTCTCACGCTCAACTAGTGAAAAAAAACAATCAAGTCGTACAACTCATCGGCTTAAATACGAGTGTATTTGACTCGTCATCCGCGCTCGATATTCTTAGTGGCAATACAATTCTGGAGAACTCTCAGCCTGTTGCGTGTGCATATGCCGGCCACCAGTTTGGCAATTTCAATCCTTTTTTAGGCGATGGTCGGTCAGTCTTATTGGGTGAAATACAGGCCTCCAGTGGATGTTGGGATATAGGTCTAAAAGGTGCAGGTAAAACCCCCTATACCTTTGCATCTGATGGGCGTGCGAGTGTTGATGAGTGCTTACATGAATACGCTATCGGAGAACGCTTGGCGAGTCAAAATGTGCCCACCACTCGAGGCCTTTGTGTGGTTAAAGGTAGTGAGCAAGTTTATCGTTCAGGATTTAAATCTGTTGCAATGCTGGCAAGAGTTGCTCCAAGCTTTGTACGCTTTGGTAGTTTCGAGTCCTGTTATTTTAGAAAAGACTACAGCGCATTAAAAGTATTGGCAGACTTCGTCATCGAGCGACATTTTTTTGATTGCATAGGCGAGCGCGACACAAATAATTATGCGCAGTTTTTTTATCAAGTTGTTGAAAAAACAGCAGCCTTAATTGCACATTGGCAAAAGGTTGGTTTTGTTCACGGCATGATGAATACCGATAACCAATCTATTATTGGCATAACTCTAGATCTTGGTGAGTCAACGTTTATTGATAATCGAGATGATAACTTTATAGCCAGTCCTAGTGACGAACATGGCCGTTATGCCTATGGACAACAGCCGATTATAGGGCTGTGGAACTGCAATGTTCTAGCGCGCGCACTTTCGCCTTTAATATCATCAAATGATCTTAAAAGGGCCTTGTCTGTATATGAAAGCACTTATTTAGACGGTGTTAATGCTTAACTTTGGGCTGGCCTAGTTTGTATGTAAACTAAGTTTAATCAGAATGTTATGCATCCATTGATTGACGCTCATTAAAACTATTGAGTGATTAAAATAATAAAAGAGCCTATATTTATCATGAGATTCTCTAAACATAATAGTTGGGGGTGATAAATATGAAGACGGCTGCATTATGTCAGCGCAGGAATGATATTGAGCATCAGCGAATAGAATTTGACTGCAATCATGCTATTGATAAAGCAGAGGGTGTCTCTCAATATATTTTAAATTCCTGGCAGCGCAGTGCCGGCATTGTCAGCTCAGCATCTCGATACGCCCCTATTGATGATGAGCAAATGGTGTCAGACCTTTGGCGTCAGTCGCCATTATCACTGGCGGCACAACACGAACAGGAAAATATGATTCAGCTCGTTAAAGAAGGCGAGCTAGTGGCTGCAATTTCAGACCCTTGTGGAAGATTACTGTGGACTCATGCAAGTGGCTATATGCGCAGGCGCGCCGAGAGTCTTAATTTTACCGCAGGTGGTCATTGGGATGAGCAAACCGTAGGTACCAATGCCGTTGGACTCTCGCTGCAGCTTAAGCGACCCGTCACGGTTTTTTCGTTAGAGCATTATCTGCCTTTTGTACAAGATTGGGTGTGCTATGCAGCGCCGATTATTCATCCTCAAACGGGCGAATGTGTCGGCGCATTAGATATATCGACAACATGGAACAAGCATACCCCTCTAGGCCAGTCAGCCACGGCTCAATTAGCTCATTCAATTGCCCAGTGCCTACCCCAAATTATTCCCCGTGCAGAGATAGAGATTCATGCATTAGGTCAGCCAAGGGTTATTTATAGAGGCAAAGAAATAAGTATGCCGCCTAGGCAGCTAGAAATTTTATGTCTGTTAGCCTTAAACCCAGATGGCCTAAGTTTAGAGTGCCTGCACTCGGCACTTTACGGTGATGCAAAGGTATCGACAGCCACATTAAAAGCTGATGTGTCCCATTTGAGAGGCCAGCTAAATGGCCAAATCAACTCGCGCCCGTACCGCCTAGCGATGCCAGTTTGGGCTGATTTTGTGGGTATTTGGGAGCTATTAAACAAACAGGATATCAATGCAGCGATGGCTATTTATCGCGGTGCTTTATTATCTAAATCTGAATCTCCTGAAATTATAGAATGGCGTTATTGCATTGACGCGATTATGAGGCAGGCAATTAATACCTATGAGACTCCCGAAATGCTCATGAAAAAAGCATCACAAAGTTTTTCAGGCAGCGCTTTATTTAGAGAGCGTATAGTGGATTTATTAGCGCAAAAGTAGATTTTATAATTATGCACATTGTAGCCGTGATAACAGTCTTTTTATGCTTTAGTGGTTAGGCCTTGGCTTAAGGATTGTCGGTACAGAATTCCTGCAGGAAGGCAGGCAAAGATAATAGCAACAAGAAGTATTATTAATGAATATAAACCAGTTGATAAGGTTAACGGATTAGTTGTTAGAGTCAATCCATATATATTTGAAATAATAGGCTCACTAATTAACATCCCTCCCCAAAAAAAACCAATTCCTAAGCCAATTCCTGCGAGCACAATACCTATTACCTCTAGTTGAATTAAGCCAAAGATGAATCTAGCAGGAGCACCAATAGCGCGTAATACGGATATCTCGCGGTCACGCTGCTTAATTGTCGATAACATCATGGTGATCATGCCGAGTATGGATGTAAGTGCAACCAGCCCCGCTATGAGAGCGAGTATTTTTTCTATAACATTCATTGTTTGCCATAATTCGCTTAATACAACACCGGGAAGAACAGCCATTAAGGGTTCTTGTTTGGTATCGTTAATTCTTCTTTGAACACCAAACGTTGATATTTTATTTTTCAAACCAAGGTAAATGGCAGTAACACTTTTAGGCGTTAAATCTTTCTTTAATGCGTCCTGTGCATTAACTTTAAGGCCCGGTGTTGATACTCCATTTTTCCAGCCCAGATGTATAGCTTCCATCCCAGCAAGACTGATATGAACAGTCTTGTCGACAGGAGTTCCTGTGGCATTAAGAATGCCACCGATAGTAAATGGCTTGTCGTCGTGCTTAATAAAGCTAACATCAGCTACACCGTGAGACAGAATGATTTTTTGGCCAATATCATACTGTAATTTCTTAGCAACATCAGAGCCGAGCACCACATCATAGACGTTATCAAATTTAGCCCCCTTGTTAAAACTTAGGGGCTTTTTATTGCGGTAACGATAGTGAATAAAATAATCGTTAACCGTTGCCAGTACACGATAGCCTCTATGCGAGTCGCCCAGAGAAATTGGGATTGCCCAACTAACTTCTTTTTGCCCTTTAATCGCTTGATAGCTTCTCCAGCTAATATTGTTGGTGGCATTGCCAATACGAAACACTGAGTAAAGTAATAAGTTTATTCTTCCTGATCGCGCACCCACAATAAGGTCTGTGCCAGAGATCGTGTTTGAAAAACTATCTTTGGCTTGATGCCGTATATGCTCGACACTTAAAACAATGGCGACACTGACGGCAATAGAAAAGATAGCCAAGAAAACTGTAAGTCTTCGGTTTATAAGGCTTGCAAGGGCAATTCTAAACAGCATGAAGATGCGCCCCTGTTCTGTTTAATTGTTGTAAATCAATTGTTTGATCAAAATAAGACGCAAGACTCTTATCGTGACTAACAAATAAAACGGTACTGGTATTTTTTTTGGCTTGCTGTAGCAATAGCTCAATAAACTCATCTCTTGTTTCAGTGTCTAAAGCAGACGTGGGTTCGTCAGCAATAATGATTTCTGGCTGATGATGAAGTGCACGAGCAACAGCGACCCGTTGCTGTTGACCAACGCTAAGTTGGTTAGCTTTTCGAGAAAGTAACGATGCGGATAAACCTAACTGCTCGACAAGTTGTATCATCTGCTCTTTATTTCTTTTGGCTGCTGAAAACGTCTGGCTTAATTGAATATTATCAGCAACCGAAAGATAGGGGATTAAATTAAATTGCTGAAAAATAAAACCTATATGACGAGCGCGAAAACGATCCTTTTCGGCTTGTCCTAAGCGAGTAATATCGTTATCTAAAATTTTCACGATTCCTTGTTGTGGTTCTAAAATACCTGCTATTATATTTAACAATGTAGATTTTCCTGAACCCGAGCGACCATAAAGAAATAAACTTTGACCTTTATCGATATGCCACTTTTTAATGTCGAGTGTAGGCGATGAAGTGTTAGGCCATTGAAATATGACATCCTGCAGCGAGATCGCTTGAGTTTTTTGTAAATAAGCAGTGGTAGGTGTAGTCGTCATTTTT
>CAXMPB010000115.1:0-3681 GCA_964195035.1 Cellvibrionaceae bacterium
CAGTTTTGGCAGGTATCGGAGTTATTGGGTTTATTGTCGGCTGTGCGCTGCAAGACACCTTAAGTAATTTTCCCTCGGGTATTATGATGCTAGTCTACCGGCCCTACGATGTTGGTGACTTTATAGAGACTGGGGCCGTCAAAGGTAATGTTGAGAGTATGAATTTAGTCTCTACGACGGTTCTCACTATTGACCATCAAACTTTGATAATTCCCAATAATAAAATTTGGGGCGATGTTATTAATAATTTGACTGCACAAAAAATGCGACGTGTTGATATGACATATGCTGTGAGTTATGACGCAGATCTTGTAAAGGTAGAAACCATACTCATGGATATAGTCGAAAATCATCCGCTCACCTTGCCTGAACCAGCTTGTTTGGTGAAAGTGCATGAATTAGGTGAGTATTCGGTTAACTTTATAGTTCGCCCTTGGGTTAAAACCCCAGACTACTGGCCGGTATACTGGGATCTTACTCGCGCTATTAAAGATCGTTTTGATCAAGCAGGAATTAAAATTCCATTCCCACAGAGCGACGTCAATTTATATCAAAATAGCGAGAAAAGCTTAGGCTAAGCTTTTCTCGGCTGACTCAACACTTTGTAATATCAACGTATTAATAGTCATCGGCCCTACGCCGCCAGGAACTGGCGTGTAGGCACTGGCTTTATCAATAATGGCCGACAGTTCGACATCGCCAACCCCACCAGGGTGATAACCGGCGTCAACGACCACCGCACCGTCTTTAATCCATTCACCTTTGATAAATTCTGGACGTCCGACCGCACCGACAACAATATCGGCTAGTTTAATTAATTCGGCTAAGTTTTTGGTACGTGAATGACAGATAGTCACGGTCGCGTCTTTCTGTAGCAGCATCATTGCCATCGGTTTGCCCAAAATAGGGCTACGGCCAACAACTACGGCGTGTTTACCGCTGATCTCAATGTCATAGGCTTCTAGCAGCCGCATAATGCCTTGCGGCGTAGCGCAGCCATAAGCGTCTTCACCCATTGCCATGCGGCCAAAGCCTAGGCAGGTAACACCATCTACATCTTTAGCCAAATTAATGGCATCAAAACAAGCGCGCTCGTCAATTTGTTCGGGTACAGGGTGCTGTAATAAGATGCCATGTACATTACTGTCGCTATTTAACTCATTGATTTTTGAAAGTAATTCATCGGTACTGGTGGTGCTAGGCATTTCCACTGCGATTGAATCCATGCCAATACGTTTGCAGGTATTGCCTTTCATTTTGACGTAAGTAGCAGAGGCTGGATCGTCACCAACCAAAATAGTGGCTAAAATCGGTTTTTGACCGTCACTCTTTTCGACTAAACGGTTAACACGGGCGGTTAATTCAGCTTCGGTTTTTTTTGCTAGGGCTTTGCCGTCTAATACTAATGCTGCCATTTTGTCGCTCATTTGTGGGATGGTTTTGATAAGCGCGCTATTCTCGCACGGTGGTGGTTTGAGGCAAAGTATCAAAACTGTATTTTTTGACTGTTTTTGCGTTGACGAGCCTTATGCAACTGAGTATTATGCGCTGGCTTTCAAGGGGTAGCCCTTTAAAGTAATGAATATGTCGGGGTATAGCGCAGTCTGGTAGCGCGCCTGCTTTGGGAGCAGGATGTCGGGAGTTCGAATCTCTCTACCCCGACCATTTTCACTTGTTATTCGTCTGTGCGCCCGTAGCTCAGCTGGATAGAGCACCCGCCTTCTAAGCGGACGGTCACAGGTTCGAATCCTGTCGGGCGCACCATGAATAGGTGCACAGATGGCCGATCAAGTGAATGACTTACTGGTGACCGTAGCTCAGTTGGTAGAGCACTGGATTGTGATTCCGGATGTCGCGGGTTCAAGACCCGTCGGCCACCCCAATTTAAAAACCCGCATAACATAACGTTTGCGGGTTTTTTTTGGCTAAAAATTAGTCAATGCCGTTATGGGTCTAACATCACCTGGTAGCGTTTATACAAAGTGCCAGTCGACGACTGCAATTTAACGATGAATTCAATATACGGTTGATTAATTGGCCTTTGAGTTGTTATCAGGGCAAAAACCCCTTTGTCGTCAGTATTAACGGTTAGTTTTATATCGCTAGGAATACTTGAATAATCAACCTTTTGCTTAATGTGTAAATCAATCGGTGCAATTTTTACAATTATTTGGTCGGCATTAAGGCCGTCGGCTTCTATTGGTATGCGTAATTCTAATGCATCGCCAAGAGTGGCCGATTCCGGTGCGTCACCCAGATTGAGCGCAAAGCTACCGCCTGTGTACACAGTACATACGGCGATGACGAAAGCGTTAAGTAATTTCATTAGTCTGCCTTTTTTAAATATGCCCACTGATAATAGCAAAAGTAAATGTTAAGGCATATAAGCAGAATATAGCGATTGTTAACTTAAATATGTTAAAAACCGGCGCTAATATACGCTACACTAATTCGCTAAATTTAAAGAGATACTGTTTTATGAGTAATGCCGACGCATTGGACTTCCCGTTTACTACGCCGCCAGAATTTGGTGCAACGATAGCTGTTGCTCCGGGTATTAAATGGTTAAGAATGCCGCTGCCAATGTCGCTAAATCATATTAATTTGTACTTACTCGATAGCGGTGATGGTTGGCTTATTATCGATACTGGTATTAAAGGCGATAATGTACAGCAGTATTGGCAGCAGATATTTGATAACGAGCTAGATGGCAAGCCAATTGTTGGGGTGATTGTAACCCATATGCACCCAGATCATGTGGGTCAGGCAGGCTGGTTGACTGACAAACTGCGGATACCGTTGTATATGTCTTTTGGCGAGTATTTTTCTGGCCGGACCTTTAGCGAGAGCTCGGGCTCATCATTAGCATGGACTACGGAAAACTTTTTGCGCCGCGCCGGTTTAGCTGACGAGTTTGTTGAAGGCTTTCGTCAGCGCTCGAGAGGCTTTGCTGACATAGTTGAGCCTATGCCTGTAGCATTCAACCGCCTGCGAGAAGGTGACGAGTTAATTTTTGATACTCCTTGGAAGATTATGGTAGGCGAAGGACATTCGCCAGAACATGCGTGTTTGTACAGTGCTGATAAAAAAGTATTACTGGCCGGCGACCAGATAATTGCCACTATTACCTCTAATGTTAGCGTATTGGCCATTGAGCCTGAGGCAAATCCATTAGCCTTGTGGCTAGATTCTCATGAGCGTTTTAAGGTGCTACCCGATGACACATTGATTTTACCCGCCCACGGTTTGCCATTTTTTGGTGTACAAGAGCGCTTGCAGCAATTGATTGATCATCATGAAGATCATTTAGATGTTCTTGAATACACCTGTATGACTGGACACAGCTCGGTAGACTTGGTGTCGGTAATGTTGAAACGTGAATTGGACAAATCCCAAATAGTGTTGGCCTTGGGTGAGTGTATTGCACATTTACATTTGCTAATGGCGCGGGGCAAGATTGTTCGTAGGCTAGAAGATAACGGGGTATACAGTTATACCTCAATTAATAAAAATGTAGCCGTGCCGGTGAAAAGAGAAGGCCGGGTAAGCGAAGAAATACAATTGAGGGTATGAAATGACTAAGTTGACCCATTTAGATGAACACGGTCATGCCAGCATGGTTGATGTGTCTGATAAAGCTATAACGCATCTTATTGCTGTGGCCCCGGGCCGGGTAAAAAT
>CAXMPB010000116.1:0-3029 GCA_964195035.1 Cellvibrionaceae bacterium
ACTAGATAAAAGCGCTTATCACGATAATGTGCTTTTATAATATCCAGCCACAACTCACAACCGGGTATTTTATCAACATCGCTTAGCCCTTCTTTCTTAAGACCCATAATAGCGCCAACACCATCGGGGAAACCAACATTACGATTAATAATGTCACGAGATTGATCGGTGACGTGCAGAATCTTTTCTGCATTTACTGCAATCAATAAGCTTTTATGGGTAAAAGCAAAATCAATTAAAGCTTTACGCGAAAGTGGGGCATAAACTTTTACCCCATTGATTAATCTATTTTCCATAATCTTCCGACAGATAACAGCTTAAAGCATTAAACATAAAAGCATTGCTCCAGCGCATATAAGAAATTTTTGAACTAACGCCTTTCTTTAATTGGTAATAAAAATAACCACTGTCATCCTGCATATTTTTAATTGACCAATTCAGCACATTTTTACTTAGCTCATGATTTTTTGACCACTGTTGCACAGCGCTTAATGTGATCCACAACTGACCAGGGCAATGAATATCAATGGGGTAAGTTTTATCATGATAATATTTAGGTGTGCCATCAGAAAGAAAAAAGTGCTTTAGGTAAAAATCTAAACCTTTCTCTATATTATCTTGGTATTCATCATCACCACAAAAACGTGAGTAACAAGCTATCGCTTCTAAATTGTAGCCTGTGTGAAAACTATCAATCCATGATTGCACCGGCAATAAGCCATAAACCCAAGAGCCATCTTCCGCCTGCCCAGCACAAGCCCCACTTACAATCTGCTTGGCAGTATTTTTATACTCTTCCTTACCCGTGTGGTAATAGCAATAGCTTAAAAGCTTAGCGCCTAACAATGAGGCGTTATAAACCGTGTCATTACCTTGTAACGGGCTATACGAAAGAATAAAACCACCTTTGCACTCACTACGATTTAAATCCTTTAATACAAAATTGGCTGATGACAACGCCACTTCTAAATAGCTTTTATTTTGAGTAATTTCATAAGATTCAAACAAAGCGCTAGCGCAAAATGTAGTAGCAACAACGGTAGGTGTATTAGCGGGGAAAAAAAATAATCGTCTCGCCTGCCAGTCAAAATTATAGCCCCAACTCGCACCTGAATATTCCGTGTTCTGCATGGCCAGCAACAAATCTGAAAGTTCAGTTATTAATTGTAATAACTTAGCCTCACTACCAAACCTAGTTTCACCCTGTTTTGCCAGCTTGTATAAATTACAGTAGCCGTTTAAAAATAAACCAACGCCTTTTGCATTATGTGCTTTAGGCACAAGCAGCAGTTTTCTAAAATTAATAGGGCTACGTTTAAAACTTTGAATCCAGACTAAGCGGGCAACATCCCAATGCTTTAAAGGCGTAGCCTGAAATATCTTTGAATTAAGCCCATCGTAAGGATCCCAGCCTTTAAAATTTTCTGCCTCACAATATTCTTTTAAACTAATAAAGGCTTTATTCGCTAAAGACATCGTAAGGTTTGCTTCCATTCTGCAATGACTTTAATGTTAGAAATGCAGCTTTACTTACTGCATAAATATCTTCATAGGGAATAGGGCTAGAGCCATCTTTCAACAAGCCATCAATAAATGCACCTACCATTTCTTTCTGACCTTTATTCTGGTTAATAAGCCTTTTCTTGAAAGGCTTACCTTTGCCATAAACTTTCAGCTCTTTAAAGTCATTAATAATAGCTGTACTTCCTGACGCAAAAACCTCCACATACTCTTTAGCTAAATCCTTAGCACCGTTAGCATAATAAGCCACTATACCTATAGAGCCATTCTCAAACTGAATAGATATATTAACCGTATCATTTAAACCATTCGCATCAGGCATAGACATTGCAGATATGGATTTAGGTAAACTGCCATTAATATGTGTCAACAAGTCTATGAAATGACAAGCTTCCCCAATAATACGACCACCGCCGATTTCTAAATCTTGTATCCATGTATCCTTCGGTATATCACCCGCATTAACACGATAGATCATTGCCATAGGGCCAGCACCTAACTTTTTCTTGAGCAGTTGAGTTAAAGGCGAGAAGCGGCGATTAAATCCAATCATGACGGCTTTAGATTTATCTTGTTGCAAGGCAGTAATTTCTTCTAACTCACTGCTTGTAAGGCAAAGAGGTTTTTCGACAAAAATATTTTTATCCGCCTGCAAACCTTTTAATACAAACTCAGCATGAGAGTCATGACGAGTTGCTATGAAAAGCGTATTTGTTTTCTCATCAAGTACATCACTTTCTTTAGATGCGCAAAAACAAAATTTAAATTTTTCAGCAACACGTTTTGAAGTAGTGCCCGTGTTGGTTAAAACACCTATTCTCGTAACATCTTTATGACTGAGTATATTCGGAAGTAGATTGCCCTGGGCATAACTTCCCGCGCCAATGAAAGAAATATTCACCTTTCCTTCGGGATCAACATCACCAACAGCGATTAAATTTTTAGACACCGCTTTATCAGCATCATACTTCAAAGCAATGCCAATATAAGGCTCTGTTTTATTGGCAACAAGGTCAAATGCATTAGGTGCATTTTCAAAATCAAATTGATGCGTTGTCAGATACTCAAGATTAATCAAACCTTTCTCGATTAGTCTCTGAAACGATTCCATGTTCCTTTTTTCTGTCCAGCGAACATAAGCTAATGGATAGTCAATCCCTTTTTCTTCATAGTTTAAATCATAACGACCAGGCCCATATGAACAAGCCATTTTCAATTCAAGTTCTTTTTTATACCAATGAGGGTCTCGGTCAAAACCAGTAGGCACTGCACCCAAAACCACCACTGTCCCTTTTTTGCGAACGATAACACCTGCAAAATTAATTGGGTCTGTACTAGGTGTAGCCGCAGCACTGATCACGGCGTCTGCACCCTCGCCATAACTAGCTTGTTGAATTTTATCCTCAACACCTGGCGTATTCCTTGAATATGCCTGATCAACAATGCCATTTTTCTTGGCTATCTCTACAGGCGTATCAAAAATGTCAATACCGATAACATTTACACCT
>CAXMPB010000117.1:0-11755 GCA_964195035.1 Cellvibrionaceae bacterium
CACTTGAGGCATACGGTGCCGCTTATACCTTGCAAGAAATGTTAACCGTTAAATCGGATGATGTTGCAGGTCGTACCAAAATGTATAAAAACATTGTCGATGGCGATCATCGTATGGAACCGGGTATGCCAGAATCATTTAACGTACTTGTTAAAGAGATTCGATCGCTTGGGATCAATATGGAGTTAGAAAACGATGCATAAATATGACACATAGTTATATTAAATCGTTTTATTGATACTAAGATGTTTGATCAGCTTTCAAATGAAAGCTGATCAACAAAAAATGGCAGCGGTTGCGTTAAGCAGCTAAAAGAATTTAATCCCCAATTGGAGGAATAACCTTGAAAGACTTACTTAATCTATTGAAGTCCCAAGGACAAAACGACGAGTTTGACTCGATTCGTATCAGCCTAGCATCACCAGAGATGATCCGCTCTTGGTCATTTGGCGAGGTGAAAAAGCCTGAAACTATTAACTATAGAACCTTTAAGCCTGAGCGCGAAGGCCTATTTTGTGCCAAAATCTTTGGCCCAATAAAAGATTACGAATGTCTGTGCGGTAAATATAAACGCATGAAGCATCGTGGCATTATCTGTGAGAAATGTGGCGTAGAAGTAACGCTTGCAAAAGTTCGTCGTGACCGTATGGGCCATATTGAGCTTGCAAGTCCTGTTGCTCACATTTGGTTCTTAAAATCGTTACCGAGTCGTATTGGTTTATTACTTGATATGACCTTGCGAAGCATCGAGCGCGTTTTATATTTTGAATCTTATGTTGTTACCGACCCAGGTATGACAACGTTGGAGCGCGGTCAGTTACTAACTGATGAAGAATTCTTTGAAGCAATGGAAGAGTTTCCCGATGAATTTGAAGCCAAGATGGGTGCCGAGGCGATTCAAGATTTGATGAAGGATATCAATCTTGAAGAAGAAATTAATCGTATTCGTGAAGAGATTCCAGCGACTAACTCTGAAACAAAAATTAAAAAGCTTTCTAAGCGCTTAAAATTATTAGAAGCATTTTTCCATTCAGGCAATAAGCCAGAGTGGATGATTTTGCAGGCTCTACCGATCCTGCCGCCCGACTTGCGTCCTTTAGTGCCGTTAGATGGTGGCCGTTTTGCAACGTCTGATTTGAACGACTTATATCGTCGTGTAATTAACCGTAACAATCGTCTAAAGCGCCTGCTAGATTTGAATGCACCAGATATTATTGTGCGCAATGAAAAGCGTATGTTACAAGAAGCTGTTGATGCCTTACTTGATAATGGTCGTCGCGGTCGTGCGATCACGGGTTCAAATAAGCGCCCATTAAAATCGCTTGCCGATATGATCAAAGGTAAGCAAGGTCGCTTCCGTCAAAACCTACTCGGTAAGCGTGTTGACTACTCTGGTCGCTCGGTGATTGTAACCGGTCCGACTTTGCGTCTACATCAATGTGGTCTGCCTAAAAAGATGGCTTTAGAGCTATTTAAGCCGTTTATCTTTAGTAAGCTTGAGCTTCGTGGTTTAGCGACAACAATTAAAGCCGCTAAGAAAATGGTCGAGCGTGAAGAGCCCGTCGTTTGGGATATCCTCGATGACGTTATTCGCGAGCATCCAGTCTTACTTAACCGTGCACCCACACTTCACCGTCTAGGTATTCAAGCATTTGAGCCTGTACTTATTGAAGGTAAAGCGATTCAGTTGCATCCCTTAGTATGTACAGCTTATAACGCTGACTTCGATGGTGACCAAATGGCAGTTCACGTGCCGTTAACTATTGAAGCACAGCTTGAAGCTCGTGCATTAATGATGTCGACAAATAACATCTTGTCTCCTGCATCGGGTGACCCAATTATTGTGCCATCACAAGATGTGGTTTTAGGCCTTTATTGGATGACGCGCGAGCGTATCAACGCGAAAGGCGAAGGTATG
Source organism: Cellvibrionaceae bacterium (assembly GCA_964195035.1). Lineage (GTDB taxonomy): Bacteria > Pseudomonadota > Gammaproteobacteria > Pseudomonadales > Cellvibrionaceae > CANLBN01. Next base: position 1,919 of record CAXMPB010000117.1, read on the forward strand.
ATCTTCGCAGACGTAGCCGAGGTATCTCGCGCATATTATGCAGACCAAGTAGATTTGCAGGCTCGCATTAAAGTACGTATCTCGGAAATTATCACCGATGATGCCGGTGAAAAAACGACTCAAGTCAGATTGCTCGACACCACTATTGGTCGTGTTCTTTTCTGGGAAATCGTACCAGCAGGTATTCCTTTTGAGCAAGTTAACCGTCCAATGGTTAAGAAAGCAATTTCTTCAATCATTAACTTCTGTTATCGCGTTGTTGGTTTGAAAGCTACTGTTATCTTTGCCGATCAGTTGATGTACATGGGTTATCGTTTCTCAACTCGCTCAGGTTCTTCTATTGGCGTTAACGATTTTGCAATTCCTGAAAACAAGCCAGAAATTATTAATCGTGCCGATAATGAAGTAAAAGAAATTGAAGGCCAGTTTGCATCGGGTCTGGTAACTCAAGGTGAGAAGTACAACAAAGTGATCGATATTTGGTCACGTGCTAATGACCTTGTTGCTAAGTCTATGATGGATGGTATTTCTAAAGAATCTGTTATCAATAAAGATGGCGAAGAAGAATTTCAAGATTCATTTAACTCAGTGTTTATGTATGCCGACTCTGGAGCACGTGGTTCACCGGCTCAGATTCGTCAGCTAGCAGGTATGCGTGGTTTGATGGCGCGTCCAGATGGCTCGATCATCGAGACACCAATTACGGCAAATTTCCGTGAAGGCTTAAATGTACTTCAGTACTTTATTTCTACTCACGGTGCGCGTAAAGGTCTAGCGGATACGGCTCTTAAAACAGCAAACTCGGGTTACTTAACACGCCGTTTGGTTGATGTTGCCCAAGATTTAGTGGTTACAGAGCATGACTGTGGAACAGATCGTGGTTTAACCATGACTCCCGTTATTGAAGGTGGCGATATCATCGAAACCTTGGGTGACCGAGTTTTAGGTCGCGTTATTGCAAAAGATATTATCGACCCTGTCAGCCAAGAAGTATTGATGGAAGCAGGTACTATCATCGATGAAAATCTTATCGATACCGTAGAGGCTCTGGGTGTTGATGAAATCATCGTGCGATCACCAATTACTTGTGAGTCACGCCAAGGCATCTGTTCTAGCTGTTATGGTCGTGATCTAGCTCGTGGTCACATGGTTAATGTCGGTGAGGCAGTCGGTGTTATTGCGGCTCAATCTATTGGTGAGCCAGGTACACAGTTAACTATGCGTACCTTCCACATTGGTGGTGCGGCAAGTCGTGCTTCTGCTATCGATAGTGTTCAAGTCAAGCAGTCAGGTACTGTGCGCCTACAAAATGTTAAGATTGTTGAAAATATTGCCGGTAACTTAGTTGCGGTATCGCGCTCTGGTGAATTGGTTATTGCCGATGAAACAGGTCGTGAACGCGAGCGTTATAAAATTCCTTATGGAGCGGTTATCTCTACTAAAGATGGCGCTCATGTAGAAGGTGGTTCAGTTATCGCTAAATGGGATCCGCATACTCATCCAATCGTCTCAGAGGTTGCCGGTAAGGCGATGTTCTCAGGCATGGAAGACGGATTATCTATGCGTAGCCAAACTGATGATTTGACAGGTTTGAGCTCAATCGAGATTCTTGATCCAGCTGAGCGTCCGGCAGCAGGTAAAGATCTTAAACCAGCAATCACTTTGGTTGATGCGAATGGTAAAGAATTAACACTTGCCAATACTACGGTTCCTGCACATTATATGTTGCCATCTAAAGCTATCCTGAGCTTGAGTGACGGCGCTGAAATTGGCGTTGGCGATATTATTGCGCGTATCCCGCAAGAGGGTTCTAAAACTCGTGATATTACGGGTGGTCTACCACGTGTTGCCGATTTATTCGAAGCACGTAAGCCTAAAGAGCCTTCATTGCTAGCTGAGATTTCAGGCACGGTAAGCTTTGGTAAAGAAACAAAAGGCAAGGTACGTTTAGTGATCACCCCAACTGATGGCAAGCCATTAGAAGATGGTTCGGATCATTACGAAGAACTTATTCCTAAGCATCGCCAATTAACAGTGTTTGAAGGTGAGATGGTAGCGAAAGGTGAAGTTGTATCCGACGGTCCAAGCAATCCGCATGATATTCTACGTCTTAAAGGTGTAGAAACTTTAGCGCACTATATTACGAATGAAATTCAAGACGTCTATCGCCTTCAAGGTGTGAAAATTAACGATAAACACGTTGAAACTATCGTTCGTCAAATGCTGCGTAAAGTTGAAATTACCGGTATGGGCGAATCTAGCTTTGTTAAAGGTGAGCAGGTTGAGCACAATCGTGTTCTTCAAGAAAATGAAGATCTACGCGATAAAGATCTTCAGCCAGCACGTTTCCAACGCCAGTTATTAGGTATTACCAAAGCTTCTCTAGCAACGGAGTCGTTTATTTCTGCGGCATCGTTCCAAGAGACAACACGTGTTCTAACAGAAGCAGCGGTTACTGGTAAGAAAGATAACCTACGCGGTCTGAAAGAGAACGTCGTTGTTGGTCGCTTGATTCCAGCGGGTACAGGCCTTGCTTATCATGCAGAACGAAAGCGTCGACGTGAAGCTGAACGTACTCAAAAAACAGATGGTGTGAGTGCCGAAGAAGTCGAAGCAGCACTAACAGAAGCAATAAACCTAGCATAAGTTAGATTGTTGTTTTAAGAGCTCTATATGCTTTAGTAAAATCAAAAAAGCCTCCACTACGGAGGCTTTTTATTGCGATAAAGTAAAGCTGTTTGTTGTAATGCTCGCATCGTGCGTTAATATTTTTTATCCTTATTCTTAAGTTAACGCTAAAGAAAGGCTAGGCGTAAGGTGTAAATAATATTATAAATTTCAAGCAGCTCCTAGTGTATGGTAGAGATGTGTAGCAGAACTTATATCTAAAAAATATAGCCTAAACTCTAGTTCTAACCTTAGCTCTAGCCCTAACCTTAACTATTAAGATGTGTTGTAGTCGATGATTATTCGAAACCTGTTCATTGTTGTTTCATTGTTGTTCTCTGTTTTTTTACGCGCAGAAATTCTCAATGAAAATCAAAAAAAGACTCCTGAAGACCATACATTATCGAATCAGCCAGCGGCTTTAATTGAAGTGGCCCCACGCTATCGTCGTGCATTAGTGGCGGAGCTTGCGCTGGGTAAGCTACATGTATTTGAACGCAATGACATAGGGCAATTTGATTTACTAAAAACAATAGTAATCTCTATTGGTAAAGAGGGAATGGGTAAAAATGTAGAGGGCGATAATAAAACGCCGATTGGGGTCTATCGTATTACTAGTTCTTTAACGGAGACGCAATTAGACGATTTTTACGGTCATGCTGCCTATCCCATTAACTATCCCAATGCATGGGATCGTCTTCATAAAAGAACAGGCTATGGTATTTGGTTGCACGGTGAAGCTGTTGGAACATTCGATAAAACGCGCCCCTATCTCGATAGTGATGGCTGTATCGTTATGTCGAACAATGAGCTCGATGATCTTAGTCAATATTTAGATATAGGTTATACCTATGTTGTGTCGACGCCAAAAATGAAAATGACCTCGGCCGATGAAATAAAAAAAATCAGAGAAGACGTTTATGCACGAATATATGAGTGGGAAAAAGCATGGGAGTCGAAAAATGCTGAGGATTACCTGAGCTACTACTCCAAATCATTTAATAATCTGAAGCAAGATTGGACTGCATGGTCAGATTATAAAAAGCGTGTGAATGGATCGAAAGAGTTCATTAAAATTGGTTTGTCTGATGTTGGTATTTATGCTTATCCGAACCAGGAGAATCTATACTGGGTTGAATTTTATCAATCATATCGAAGTAGTAATTACAGGTCGCAAGGTTGGAAGCGTCAGATTTGGCAGCGCGATCAAGACGGCGAGTTGAGGATCATTTATGAAGGTGGGGGCTAGGGCCGTATTCTTGGGCAGCGTTCTAAATATACAGGTTCAATTTTTGTAAATTCATAGGGTTACTGTATATAATCTCTATTTTCTACTTTATTCTTTCTGCTTAGCATTTTCTGCCTTAATTTTTGGCATCTCACGAGATAGCCAACGAACAAGATCGATCCACATAGCTGATATTTCTTTATCGCTAGGCATTATTCCTGCTGCTGCAAGTTCGACTGTTACAACCGGCAAATCTAAATCAACTCCAGCATAATTGCCCAGTGAGCCGGGATAGGTGCCCAATTGGCGGAGTTTGAGTCTGCCTAGTTTATTGGGTGCGCTTTGTGGCCCATCGTAATCGACTAGGCGATGTGGTGCGTGTATGGCAATAATAACGTCGGGCTTAAATGTGTTAATAGTATCGAGAAACCATTGTGTCTCAAGCTCGCTGTTCGATGCGGGTCCTGGGTAGCGTCGTGGGTTTCTATAGGTTCTTTCGGCCCAATACTTTAATGCAAGCTTATCCCAGTCTTGCGATGGAAAGTTGCGATTGAGGTCGACGCCATTAGCATTTTGTCGTTGTGCTTTTTTAAAATGCAGTAGGCCATCTGGATTAAGTAGAGGTACAACTTGCCAGTGAAAAAGCCCAGAATGAAACTTATTTAATTTGTCCAGCCACTTAAACGTAATGGATATTGCAGAATATTCATCGCCATGAATCCCCCCCATTAGTAACACGCGCCCCAGTGGCTCTTTTGCTTTTAAGGGTGGATAGATTTTATAGGCAAGAGGCCGTCCTTTTGTTGTGTACTGCTCACTATTAACAAGGTTGTGTTGTTCACAATTACTAATACTTACGCTGCCTAATTTACTGCCTATTTCTTTGCATAGTGATGAAACTGCATCGCTTGACTTACTGTTTGCAATGGCGGTTACCGGTAATAAAATAAGAGGCAATAATGTAAGGCACAAAAAAATAAAAGAACGGCTAAAAAATAAAGCAAACTGCATCCAACGACTACCTTGTGATTATTTATTGAATAGTACTGCTAGGCAGTAAACTATCAGATGACGTCAAGTTTGCTACCATTTATTCCAGCGATACGCTTAAGCAAGCTATCGGAAGATCTTAAGTCCATCAATACAAGCGTCAGTGCACATGCCCATGTTACGCATGCCATGATAAATAAAACACCGCCATCATTACCAATTTGCAGTCCTGTTGACGCATCAAAATGTGGCATGACTATGCCTAGCGGCGTAAACAAATGAAAGAAAATTGCGCCAGACATGATACCCAAAGCACCTAGTGCCGCCAAAGGGCGAATAGGGGTAAATAGTAAGATGGCTGTCAAAAGTTCTGCAGTGCCAATCATATAGCCTCCATAAGCTCCAAACCAAGTGAGGCCCGACCAATTGGCCAAAGTGACAAAGATATGTTGAGTTTCAAGTGAGTGGCCAAATTTAAAGGGTAGCGATTGCACAAAGACAAACGCAATAAAGACTGACAAAGCTATAGGGATCCATTTTTTCATAATTAACTCCGGTTAATATGTCACTTTTGTAAGATAATATTCATTATCGCACTATTTAAATTAAATTATCAGCCAGATCTACAGTAGCTGAAGTATATTTAACGTTTTATGATCGTTGACTTTCTATAAAGTTCAAGCCCTTTTCGGTGCCCGCAAACTAAATCTGTATTAGGCTGCGAGAAAACTATCATCTTAATTGTGACAGCGCCGCTAGGGATCGTTCGATGTCCTTTGCAGATCTAACGCCTTGCATGGTGTTGGTTCGGATGCCTTTTTTGTCAAAAAATAAAAGTGTCACATGAGATGCGTTATATTTATCGGCAAAACGTTTGCCTTTAACGGTATTAACGTTTGCTAATTTAAATTGTATTTTATCTTTAAAATCACCTTGAACTGCGGCAACATTTCGCTTCAGTTGGCTACATAGTTGGCAATTATTGTCATGTATTTGAACAACGGTTGCGAAGCGGCCGTCTCCAATAACAGATAAATCATGCTCTATTTTCGACTGATTGCTGAAAAAATAAAGCGGAATAGAGATAACAGCAATAAAGCTGAGCGCAATAAATGCGCGTTTCGTAAGTTTTTCCCAGTTCAATTTTTTTTTCTTTTGCGGCGCTTTTTTATGCGTCTTCTTATGTTTACTGCTCATATCCTCTGCCTATGTAATACGAATAAAGAGTTAGAGAATAGTGCGAACAATTAGTTCATCGATCCGCCAATAATTTTAATACATATCGGGTTTGGTTAGTAGGTTTGAATAAGGATACGCTCGTTAGTATTAATGATGGATGTTAGGGAGCTGTTAAAGGAAGGTTCAAGCGACCTTGGAGATTCTTGATCTTTAGTGATATCAGTGTTTTTAGTGTGGTGCTTGTCTTGACGCCGAAAGATTCTCTCCGTACAATGCGCCACCCTTGTTTTAAGGGGTGGTGGATCTATGGGCGTATACCTATTGCCATTTTTATTATTAATTACTGTCCTATTACCCTGTAAATATTGGGTATAATGCAGTTTAACAACTATTTTGGAGTTTATTTCATGGCAACGATCAACCAATTGGTTCGTAAGCCTAGAAAGCGTAAAGTACAAAAGAGTGACGTGCCTGCTTTGCAAGCGAATCCTCAAAAACGTGGTGTCTGCACTCGTGTATACACTACTACACCAAAGAAACCAAACTCAGCCTTACGTAAAGTTTGCCGTGTGCGCTTAACGAATGGTTTTGAAGTTTCCTCTTACATTGGTGGTGAAGGACATAACTTGCAAGAGCATAGTGTGGTATTGATTCGTGGCGGTCGTGTAAAAGATTTGCCGGGTGTTCGTTATCACACTGTTCGCGGTAGTTTAGATACCTCTGGTGTCGCTGACCGTAAACAGGGTCGTTCTAAGTATGGTACTAAGCGCCCTAAATAATTTAGGTCGCGTAACTGTGTGCTACAGCAATGTGGTTTGCTGCAGTTAAGTACTATAGCTTTTTAAGTAACAAACTAAGAGTAAGGCTAAGCAGCACATTTTTTAAAGTGGTCTGTCTTAGAATTAACCAGAAACAGAGGCCGAGGCCATAAAGAGGCGCATATAATGCCAAGAAGAAGAGTCGTCGCGAAACGAGTGATATTACCAGATCCTAAGTTTGGTAATTTAAAGTTAGCGAAATTTATGAATATTTTGATGGTTAGTGGTAAAAAAGCCGTTGCAGAGCGTATCGTCTACGGTGCACTTGAAATCGTCACCGAGAAGTCAGGTAAAGATGCGCTGGAGTGCTTTAGTGAAGCTCTGGATGCAATCGCTCCACTCGTCGAAGTTAAAGCTCGTCGTGTCGGTGGTGCAACCTATCAAGTGCCTGTTGAAGTCCGTCCAGCTCGTCGCGAAGCATTAGCTATGCGTTGGTTGGTTGAGTACTCGCGCAAGCGCAGTGAGAAATCAATGCCAGCTCGTCTAGCAGGTGAATTACTTGATGCGTCACAAGGTAAAGGTTCATCAGTTAAGAAGCGTGAAGACGTGCATCGTATGGCAGAAGCCAACAAGGCATTCTCTCACTACCGTTTCTAATCGTCCCAGTTTTTTGGATGTACATAAAAAGGCAGCATTTTTGCTGCCTTTTTGCTATTTACGATTTATATTTCGGAGCATTTTAAGGTGGCACGCAAAACTCCTCTCTCGCGTTATCGCAATATAGGTATTGTTGCACATGTCGATGCGGGTAAAACCACAACGACAGAGCGTGTATTATTCTATACCGGCCTTTCTCACAAAATCGGTGAGGTTCACGATGGCGCTGCGACAATGGATTGGATGGAGCAAGAGCAAGAGCGTGGTATTACAATTACTTCTGCAGCGACCACTTGCTTTTGGGCGGGCATGCAGCAGCAGTTCGAGCAGCACCGCATTCATATTATCGACACCCCCGGGCACGTTGACTTCACTATTGAGGTGGAGCGCTCATTGCGTGTGCTCGATGGAGCGGTTGTTGTGTTGTGTGGCTCGTCAGGCGTGCAGCCACAAACTGAAACCGTATGGCGACAAGCCAATAAATACGAAGTGCCGCGCATGGTGTTCGTCAATAAAATGGACCGTGCCGGCGCCGACTTTAAAAGTGTTATCGATCAGCTTAAAAAGCGTTTGGGCGCAAACCCCGTGCCGATGCAAATGACCATTGGTTCAGAGGATGAATTTAAAGGTGTTGTCGATCTTATCAAGATGAAAGCCATATTGTGGAATGAATCTGATCAGGGTATGACGTTTAACTATGCCGATATACCCGCTGAAATGCTCGACGATTGCGAGGCAATGCGCGAACAAATTGTCGAGGCTGCTGCCGAGGCAAATGATGAATTGATGGATAAGTATCTCGAGGGTGAGACGCTTAGCACCGAAGAAATAAAGCAGGGGATTCGTGCCCGTACACTGGCCAATGAGATCGTGCCTGTTTTTGGTGGGTCTGCATTTAAGAATAAAGGTGTTCAGGCAGTGTTAGACGCTGTTATTGAATACCTTCCTTCCCCGCAAGAAGTAAAAGCAATTGAGGGTACGCTTGAGGATGGCGAGACAGTGGCAACGCGCGTGGCAGATGATGATGCGCCCTTTGCTGCTTTAGCATTTAAAATTGCAACAGATCCATTTGTCGGTACGTTGACATTCTTTCGCGTCTATTCAGGCAAGCTAGAGAGCGGTACCGCTGTTTATAACTCTGTTAAGAGTAAGCGTGAGCGCGTTGGGCGTATGGTGCAAATGCATGCGAACTCGCGCGAAGAAATTAAAGAGGTGTTGGCGGGAGATATTGCAGCGGCTATTGGTTTAAAGGATGTCACAACGGGTGACACGCTTTGTTCTGAGGGCGGCAAAATTATTCTTGAGCGTATGGAGTTCCCCGAGCCCGTAATCTCTGTAGCTGTTGAGCCAAGATCGCAAGCCGATCAAGAAAAAATGGGAATTGCGCTAGGTAAACTTGCGCAAGAAGATCCCTCTTTCAGGGTCAAGACAGACGAAGAAACTGGCCAGACAATTATTTCTGGTATGGGTGAGCTTCACCTCGATATTCTTGTTGAGCGTATGCGTCGTGAATTTAGTGTCGAGGCGAATATTGGTAAGCCGCAAGTTGCTTATCGCGAACGTATTACTTCCGTCAGCGAGATTGAAGGCAAGTTTGTGCGTCAGTCTGGTGGTCGTGGTCAGTATGGGCATGTATGGATTCGATTTGAACCGGCAGAAGATAATAACGCCGAAGGTTTAGAGTTTGTGAATGAAGTTGTTGGCGGTAGTGTTCCTAAAGAATACATTCCTGCTGTAGAAAAAGGTATTTCAGAGCAAATGAAAAATGGTGTGTTGGCGGGCTATCCATTATTAGGATTAAAGGCAACGCTTTATGATGGATCGTTTCACGATGTCGACTCTAACGAAATGGCCTTTAAAATAGCGGGTTCACTGGCAACTAGAAAATTAGCCGATGAAGGTGACGCTAAATTATTGGAGCCTATGATGCGCGTCGAGGTGGTTACACCTGAAGAAAATATGGGTGATGTGGTCGGCGATCTTAATCGTCGTCGCGGCATGATTTTAGGTATGACAGACGGGCTAGCTGGTAAAACAGTTGATGCTACAGTGCCACTTGCTGAAATGTTTGGTTATGCCACTGATCTACGCTCGGCAACTCAGGGGCGGGCGACATTTAGTATGGAATTTGAGGAGTATGCCGAGGCTCCGGCTCGTGTCTCGAAAGAGATTATCGCTAAGCATTAATTTATTCTCAGTTTTTTTGTTTTAGATTTGGTTTTAACTCTTGTTTTATAAAAGTAATTGAATGTCTTAAGGGGATAGCACAATGGCAAAAGAAAAGTTCGAACGTAATAAACCCCACGTCAATGTGGGCACAATTGGTCACGTTGATCATGGTAAAACAACCCTAACAGC
>CAXMPB010000118.1:0-3393 GCA_964195035.1 Cellvibrionaceae bacterium
ATCATTTATTTATTGAGAACCACAATGTCTGACTTAACTCTCTATCGAAATATCGGTATTTTCGCCCACGTTGATGCGGGTAAAACTACTACGACAGAACGTATCCTTAAGCTAACCGGTAAAATCCATAAAACTGGTGAAGTGCATGATGGGGAGTCAACGACTGACTTCATGGAACAAGAGGCTGAGCGCGGTATTACTATTCAGTCTGCAGCGGTAAGCTGTTTCTGGAAAGATCACCGCTTTAACGTTATTGATACTCCCGGACACGTCGACTTCACGGTTGAGGTTTATCGTTCATTAAAAGTATTGGATGGTGGCGTGGGTGTTTTCTGTGGCTCTGGTGGTGTTGAGCCCCAGTCAGAAACTAACTGGCGCTATGCAAATGAGTCAAAAGTTGCGCGTATTATTTTTGTTAACAAGCTAGACCGTATGGGTGCAGACTTTTACCGCGTTTGTGATCAAATTGAGAAAGTGTTGGGTGCGCATCCATTAATTATGACGCTACCAATAGGCGTCGAAGAGAATTTCGTCGGTGTTGTTGACGTGCTGGAGCGTAAAGCTTATGTGTGGGATAACACGGGTTTACCTGAAAACTTTGAAGTAACAGATGTTCCTGCCGACATGGTAGAGAAAGTCGAAGAGTATCGCGAAATGTTAGTCGAGACTGCCCTTGAGCAGGACGATGATTTGTTAATGGCTTATATGGAAGGTGAAGAGGCCTCGATTGACGAGATCAAGCGTTGTATCCGAAAAGGTACTCGCGACCTTGTTTTCTTTCCAACGTATTGTGGCTCGGCCTTTAAAAATAAAGGTGTGCAAAACATACTTGATGCTGTTGTTGATTATCTGCCTGCTCCTCAAGATGTAAATCCTCAGCCTTTGACTGACGAAGAAGGCGTCGAGACTGGAGAATTTGCGACAGTTTCTGCAGATGAGCCTTTGCGTGCTTTAGCATTCAAAATTATGGATGATAGGTTTGGTGCGTTAACGTTTGTGCGTATCTACTCGGGTAGATTGAACAAAGGCGATAGCATTCTTAACTCGTTCACGGGTAAGACTGAGCGTGTTGGTCGTATGGTTGAGATGCAGGCTGACGAGCGAAATGAATTAAGTAGTGCGCAAGCAGGCGATATTATTGCAATCGTGGGCATGAAGAATGTTCAAACAGGGCACACTCTTTGTGATCCCAAGCATCCTTGTACGCTTGAAGCAATGGTCTTCCCTGAGCCTGTAATCTCAATTGCCGTGTCGCCAAAAGATAAAGGCGGCTCAGAAAAAATGGGTGTTGCGATTGGTAAAATGGTTGCAGAAGATCCATCGTTCCGCGTTGAAACTGACGAAGATTCGGGTGAGACTATTCTTCGAGGTATGGGTGAGCTGCACTTGGATATTAAAGTTGATATTCTTAAGCGTACTTATGGTGTTGATCTGGAAGTGGGTCAGCCACAGGTTGCTTACCGCGAGACAATTACTCAGGCAATTGAAGATAGCTACACCCACAAGAAGCAATCGGGTGGTTCTGGTCAGTTTGGTAAAATCGACTACCGTATCAAACCAGGCGAGCCAGGATCTGGCTTTGCATTCAAATCAGTGGTTGTTGGTGGTAATGTACCTAAAGAATTCTTCCCGGCGATTGAGAAGGGCTTTAAAGGCATGATGGGCGAAGGTGTTCTTGCTGGCTTCCCAGTATTGGATGTTGAGGTTGAATTGTTCGATGGTTCTTATCATGCGGTCGATTCATCAGCAGTTGCCTTTGAAATTGCAGCAAAGGGCGCATTTCGCCAGTCAATTCCAAAAGCGGGCCCGCAGCTAATTGAGCCAATTATGCACGTCGATGTATACACTCCAGATGATCATGTTGGTGATGTGATTGGTGATCTTAACCGGCGTCGTGGTATGATAAAAGATCAAGAGGCTGGTGTCACAGGTGTTCGTGTTAAAGCGGACGTGCCACTGTCAGAAATGTTTGGTTATATTGGTACTTTGCGTACGATGACATCAGGCCGTGGTCAATTTTCTATGGAATTCGCACACTACATGCCTTGTCCTAATAAAATATCTGAAGAAGTTATCATTAAAGAAAAAGAGCGTAAAGCCGCTAAATAATTTTCTTTTGTAAAATTTAAAAGCCCCGCCTATTTTAATGGGTGGGGCTTTTTTTATGCCTGTGCTTCGAGTCTCGATTGGTATTTCTGACTGCTGTGCAAGATAGCGTTACGCTTGAAGAGACTATTTAGTCCAATCTATGCGTCCACTTATCTTTTTGTTGAGCTCTAGCTGTTCAATTTTGTGGCTTATTTGAGCGCAGCTTTCTTTTAAAAGTGTCTCTGCTGCAACATGCGGTGTAATAAAACAATTTTGTTGTGAAAATAAGGGGTTCTCATCGGGCAGGGGTTCTGTTTTTGTAACATCTATTTGTGCTCCGCTTAAAGCTCCGGATTGCAGTGCTTCTATTAAATCATCTTCGACTACATGTCCGCCTCGTGCAGCGTTGATTAGGTAGGATGGCTTGGCTAGGTTTTCGAAAAGATGCTTATTTAAAATTCCTTCTGTTTGCTTGTTTAGCGGTAATAAATTAATTAATAAGTGGCTGGCACGAATAAAGCTGTCAAGTTCGCTGGCACCAATAAATGGGCTGGTATTTGTTATGCGCTTTTCTGAGCGATTCCATGTGTTAACAGTAAAGCCGAGAGCGACTAGGCGCTCGGTAACTCTGCTGCCAAGCTCTCCTGTTCCCATGATGCCAATAGTGAAGTCGGTTTTTGAATATGGAGTTAGTGGGTGCCAGCTTGTATGCATGTCGTATTGATCAAATTGCCTAAAAAACTTAAGCGTAGAATAGGTGACATAGTCCATCATTTGCTCACTCATGCCGGCGTCCTCTAGCCGGTAGCAAGGTGCATCGTCTAATAATTTACAGGTCTGTTTTGTTTTGAGTGCTGAGTAATAATCAAAGCCTGCCGAGAGCAAGAACACCCCTTTTATTTTATAGGCATTGTTTAATAGGTCGGCAGGTGGGTTATTGCAAATAAAATAGTTTGCTGCTGCCATGGTTTGTTCTGAATAATAATTTATAGAGGCGTTGGGCAGTAAAGTAGTTAATTCGTCAATCCATAGAGTGGCTGTCTTTTGAGATTCGTAAAGGACAATGTTCATGGTCTACCTTGTGGGTTCGTGTGTGGTGATCTTTTCTAGCACGTAGGATGGAAGTTCTGATTCGGCCGGGATAGGTTTAGGTTTTCCATCATCATCAAGTGCAACAAATTTAAAGTTACCCTCGGTTACTTTTTCTCGATTGCCGATTCTGTCACGCCTTACCCATGCTTCAACGTTGATTGTCATAGATGTATTGCCAATTTGTATGACGCGGGTATAAACACCTAATATATC
>CAXMPB010000119.1:0-3151 GCA_964195035.1 Cellvibrionaceae bacterium
TAATGATGGCAAAGGTAGATTTTTCACAAGCTCTCGGTATTTAAATTGCCACTGATTAACTTGAGTAGAGGCACTGTCTTTTAGATTATGGTCTACGTTCTTTTCTTCACTCTTTTGTGCCTTAAGCTTTTCAACTTTTACATTAGCCGATCTTTGATTAATAAAAAAATCTCGCTCGATCATTAAACTATTAGCATCTTCAGCGGCTAATTTTAAAGCCGGTGTTAAATTTATCTCTGCAATAATGAGAGGTCGCCCAGCACGTGCAACACCTAATTTTTCTTGGCTGATAATATTTCTATCGCTACCCAACCACTCTTCATGGTCGACATCAATCGAAGTCACTACGGCGATATCGGCATCGACTATATTAACGGCATCCAAGCGACCACCTAAACCAACCTCTAAGACAATGATTGGAATATTCTTTTGGGCAAAAATCCATAGGGCCGCAAGGGTACCAAATTCAAAATAGGTTAGAGAAACATCTCTACGCGCCCTGTCAATCGCCGCAAATGCATCACAGACTAAGGCTTCGTTAACGCATTGGTTATCGATACGAATACGTTCGCAAAAATGATGTAGGTGCGGAGACGTATAACTACCGACAACATTATTAACGACATTGTGATCAACAGCTTTCTGAGTTGAATCCTTAGCTATAGCCTGCTCAATAACAGACACACAAGAACCTTTGCCATTGGTGCCGGCAACAGTAATGACGATTGGGTTAGTCGAATTATCTTTTGAATTAAAGGCGCCAGAAAACTCATGGCTGATACGCGACGGGGGGGTAAGTAAATCAAGTTTAGTAGCGACGGTGTAGACGCGCTGCAGCCCTAAATCAATTGCTTTAGGGTGCAGTTTTTCTAACCAAGACAGCCACTCATTTAAGGTCGTAAAGCGTGACATTTATACAGCGGGGTCATCCAACTCATTGACTTCCTCAGCAAGAATAATCTCATCGGCTTCGGCTACAACTTGAGGATTGGAATAATAAGTAAATTTAGCTAACAGTGAACTCAACTTTTCGCGAAGGTCTTTGCGATGAATAATCAAATCGATAGCGCCGTGCTCTAATAAAAATTCACTTAACTGAAACCCTTTAGGCAATTTTTGGCGAATCGTTTGCTCGATAATAGCAGGACCTGCAAAACCTGCACGCACACCCGGCTCTGCAGTATTAATATCACCTAGTAGCGCCAAGCTTGCAGAGACACCACCATACACAGGGTCAGTCATAAACGAGACATATGGTGTCCCCTGTTGTTTTAAGCGCTCGATAACTGCACTCGTTTTAGCCATTTGCATTAACGAGATTAGCGCCTCTTGCATACGTGCACCACCAGTTGCCGCAAAACAAACGAAGGGTATATTCTCTTCTAGCGAGACTTGTGCTGCACGAGTAAATTTCTCACCCACCACATAGCCCATTGATCCACCATGAAATGAAAACTCAAATGCTACGACCACTAGAGGCATGCCATTAAGCTCTCCCCTCATTGCTACCAGTGCGTCTTTTTCACCTGTTTTTTTCTGGGCTTCGCTAAGACGATCTTTATATTTTTTAATATCTTTAAAATTAAGACGATCAATAGGGACAACTTCCGTCGCTAGCTCTTCGCGATTATCCTCGTCCAAAAATATATCTAAGCGACGACGTGCGCCAATGCGAAAATGATGATCGCATTTAGGGCATACATCTAAATTCTTTTCTAACTCTGGGCGGTAAAGCACCGAACTACACTTAACGCATTTTTTCCAAAGCCCTTCGGGCACTTTGCTCGCATTACTCGTCAACTGTGACTTTGCTTTACTTGGAACAATCTTATCTAGCCAACTCATACTGTTCTCTTTTAACAATTTTATGAATTTATTTTTTTAGCGAGCGCTTTGGGTTTCAGTCTATCTAACAATAATATCAACAAGCGTGCTCATTTTAAATCAGTTATCGAGACCGGCGCGAATATTAGCAGCAATTTCACCCACAGCTTTGACAATTTCATCATCCGCAGCACCTTCAAGCGCCCCCATTCTATCAACAAATACACTACCAACAACAGCACCATCGCCATGTGCTGAAACCGCCTTAGCCGAAGCACCGTCTTTTATGCCAAATCCGACACATAATGGCAAGTCAGTCATCTTGCGTATTTCCGTTAACTTCTGCTTAACAGACTCTAAATCTATGTTGCCAGCACCGGTTACCCCCTTGAGAGAGACATAATATACAAAGCCACTTGCCATAGAGACAATCTCACGAATACGAGAACTCGTGGTGGTTGGCGCTAATAGAAAGATGCTGTGTAGACCAACTCGCTTAAGCTCTACATTCAAATCAGATGCTTCTTCAGGCGGTAAATCCACGGTTAATACACCATCGACACCAGCGTTAGCAGCAGCTGCTGCAAACATCCTATAACCTTTACGCTCGATGGGGTTCGCATAACCCATCAAAATAACAGGGGTTTGCATATCTTGTTCACGAAACTGCTTAACCAACGCCATAGAGCTTGTTAAGCTCACATTATGTGCTAATGCGCGCTCGTGCCCTAGCTGAATAACCTTACCCTCGGCCATAGGATCCGAGAAGGGAATGCCTAATTCGATAATATCAACGCCTTGGCGAACCAACTCATGCATTGCAGCAAGCGTAACTGAGGGCCGCGGGTCGCCGCTAACCAAGTAGGCTACAAAAGCTTTACGAGATGATGCTTTTAGCGCATTCATGCGCTCAGTAATTCGATTCATGGCTATAACCTAAAACCCTTTAATTCTTTCAATAAAAACGAAAAGGCTGTTGCAATAAACTTGCAACAGCCTTTTGATGACGGCATAAAATGTATTTTACAGTGTAATGTTATCTAAGTCTGCCATTGTGAGAATGTCTTTATCCCCACGGCCCGACAAATTCACAACAATTGTTTGATCCTTGTTCATTGTCGCCGCTAATTTTTTCGCATAGGCGAGAGCATGAGCAGTCTCGAGCGCAGGCATAATTCCCTCAACCAAGGTGAC
Source organism: Cellvibrionaceae bacterium (assembly GCA_964195035.1). GTDB lineage: Bacteria > Pseudomonadota > Gammaproteobacteria > Pseudomonadales > Cellvibrionaceae > CANLBN01. Next base: position 3,019 of record CAXMPB010000119.1, read on the forward strand.
TTCACGAAATGCACTCAAGGCTTCCTGATCGGTCACGGCAACATAATCAACACGCCCCAAATCTTTTAACCAAGAATGCTCTGGCCCAACACCTGGGTAATCAAGTCCTGCAGAGACCGAATGCGTATCAATA
>CAXMPB010000120.1:0-2729 GCA_964195035.1 Cellvibrionaceae bacterium
GTCCAATAAAACTAATTGTGGTTGTAAAACTTCTATTAGCTCCATTGCTTCTTGAAGAGTGTGGGCTACACCGACAAGTTCTATACCTTCTATCCGCTCTAAAAAGCGTTGTTGTATCTCTGCTATTTGAGGGTCATCTTCGGCCATAATAATTTTTATCGGTTTCATAATGACTCTACGGAGTCTATGCGTGATGACTTTGGCAAATATAGCGTAAAGCGTGAACCCTTATCTAATTCTGAATCAATAGTGATGTTGCCTCCCCATTGATCAATCAATTGTTTAATCAAATATAGGCCTAAGCCATGATTTTTATCGGATTTACTGCTGTAGCCTTTTTCAAATAAATGATCTCGCTCTTCAATTTCTATACCGCCACCTTGATCTTCCACTTCGAAGATAAAGTCATCACCAATGTCAGTCATGCTAAGATTAACTTCTCCACCGCTACCAACATGGCTTAGGGTGGCCTCTAAAGCGTTATCGATAAGATTGCCTAGGCAGCTAACGACTTGTTCTTTTGGTAAATACTCTGAAAACACACCTAGTTGACTCTCTTTGTCGACATTCAGTGACAGCCCCATCTCACGTGCGCGACTATATTTTCCAAGTATGCAGCCAGATATTAAAGGCTCTTCTATAGTATCCATTAATTGTCTAATTAGCGCCTGATGTACAGCCGTTTCATTACCGATAACCGCTAACGCCTCATCTAATGCCCCCAGCTGAATAAGACCAGAAATGGTATGAAGTTTATTAGAGTATTCGTGTGCTTGGCTGCGCAAGGAGTCGGCGAGTGTTTGAGTACGGCTTAATTTTTTACTGACCAGATCGAGTTCATTTTTAGGTCGAAAGCTCGATACAGCTCCAATGATTTTGGTGTCGACTTTAAGTGGAATTCGGTTAACAATCATTGCTCGGCCATTTAGCCATACTTCAATGTTAAATTGAGGCTCCCCAGTGTTGATAATGTTTAGCATGCCGCTATCGGGTAGTACGGTTGATATATGCTGACCAACAGAGAGCTCGTCTAAGCTGAGGGTTTCAATCGCTTTTTTATTCAGCGTCGTAATAATACCATCATGATTAATGGCAATAACACCCTCATAAATTGACTGTAAGGTTGCTGTCTGTTCTTCGAATAACTGCGATATTTGTTCTGGCTCTAAACCAAAAATAGCTTTTTTGAAACGAGAGGCAATAACGACTGCAATAAGAATACTTGAGGCTATCATCAGGCTAATAACCACAAATAGCACATTGCGATACTGATCAATCGCAACCTCTACTTGGTCGAGTGAGTAGCCAACAGAAATGAGGCCTACAATATTTTTTCCGTTAATATCTCTGACGGGCGATTTGCCTCGCATGCTATATCCGAGACTACCCTTAGCCTTAGAGATATAGCCTAAGCCATTAATTAATGCGACTGAATTATCGTCACTATCATCGTCTGCCATTGAGAGACCAATTTTTTGCTCGTTTGGGTGAGCTAGGCGAATACCATCTTTGTCACCAATGACAATAAATAGAGCTTGGTTTGTATCGGCAAGCTTACTCGAAAGCTCGTTTAAAGTAATAATATCTCGCTGCTCTACTGCCGAGATAACGCTTGGCATGGCGGCAATCGTTTGAGCTACTTTTAGTGCTTTTTGCCCTATTTGATCGCTCAAAGAGTTGGTTAAAAAAATCCAAGCAAATAAGCCAATCAAACCTGTTTGTAACGCACCCGTTATACCTAGTACCAGTACCATTCGATTTTTTAAAGATGAGCGGTAAAATTTCATATAGTTATTTATTGGTGGTGTTAGTTTTGAGTGTTTTATAATTATTGTAAAAAAACTGTTGTAGCGCATAGAAAATAATATTTATAGCATGTTTTGCTGTGAACTTTATAGACAAAATTATTTATATGAACTTAAGCGCCGCTTGAGCTGTTTAGGCTAGCATGGCTAAAGCGGTCTATGTTAGCCTGCTTGTAATTGGATAAAATAATTACTTAATGATAATAATAATGAGGTTTTTTATGAAAAAGAATAAAACTAGTTTTACGCTTAAAGCTGCAATAGTTGCAGCTTCTGCGTTTTGCGCCCTGAACTTGTCCTTAAACACGATTGCCGCAGAGCCTATGATGGATAGCATCCACTTCTTAATTCCTGGTGGTGCCGGTGGCGGTTGGGACGGTACAGCACGTGGTACCGGTGAAGCTTTAACCAAAGCTGGCATTGTTAAACAAGCATCCTTTGAAAATATGTCGGGTGGCGGTGGCGGTAAAGCTATTGGGTATTTGATAGAAAATGCGAAAAGTAACGAAGGCACTTTAATGGTGAACTCGACGCCTATCGTTATTCGCTCTTTAACTAAAGTATTCCCGCAAAATTTCCGAGATCTAACCATGGTTGCGGGCACAATAGGCGATTACGCTGCGTTTATCGTCAGCAAAGACAGCCCCTATAAAACTTTTAATGACCTACTTGCTGATTTTAAAAAGAACCCCCGTAAGATTGCTATAGGTGGCGGCTCTGTTCCTGGAGGAATGGATCATCTAGTCGCTGCTATGGCTTTTCAAGCGGCAGGAGAAGATCCTACTAAGGTAAAATACATCGCCTATGATGCCGGTGGTAAAGCCATGGCTGCCATATTAAGTGGTGAAATTGCAGTATTATCAACGGGTTTGTCTGAGGCAATAGCACTAGCAGACGCAGGCGAAATTCGTATTTTGGCATCAA
>CAXMPB010000121.1:0-13022 GCA_964195035.1 Cellvibrionaceae bacterium
ACAATGACAATTGCAACAACTAACACTATTAGAGAAAGACCGAGTAAAACAAACCATGGCCCAATTAGAAGTACTAGAGTTTCCAGATCCACGACTTCGTACAAAAGCACAATCTGTAGTTGAGGTATGCGATAGGGTTCGTCAAATTGTCGACAATATGTTCGAGACTATGTACGAATGTAGCGGAATTGGACTTGCGGCGACACAGGTGAATATTCATCAACGTATTATAGTGATCGATATTTCAGAAGAAAAAAATGAGAGGCATGTATTTATTAACCCTGTGATGACCATTCTCGATGATACGTCGGAAAGCTATGATGAGGGCTGTCTGTCTATCCCAGGGTTTTATGAGCCAGTTGAGCGCCCCATAAAAGTAAAAGTAGAGGCATTAGATCAATATGGTAAAACCTTCACTATCGAGCCTGAAGGTCTACTTGCTGTTTGTATTCAGCACGAAATCGATCATCTAGACGGTAAATTATTTGTTGATTATATTTCGCCAATGAAACGCAATCGAATCCGTAAAAAGCTAGAAAAACAACATCGCGAGCAGGCTTGACTATTAATGACATCCCACGCAAAAAAACTGCGAATAATCTTTGCGGGCACCCCTGAATTTGCGGCTCATCACTTACAAGTATTGATTGATGCTGCGCTACTCAACGGCCATATAATAGTTGGTGTCTATACTCAGCCTGATCGACCAGCGGGCCGCGGTAAAAAGCTTAATGCAAGTGCGGTTAAAAAGCTTGCGCTAAACCACCAGCTCTGCGTATTCCAGCCCCCCTCTTTAAAAGATGAGTCGGCCCAAATAGAATTAAAAAGCCTACGCGCAGATATTATGATTGTGGTGGCCTATGGCTTAATTTTACCTAAGATCATCTTAGATACACCTACTTATGGCTGTATCAATGTGCATGGTTCGATACTTCCGCGATGGCGCGGGGCAGCCCCGATACAGCGGGCGATATTGGGCGATGAGTTAGCCCCAGATGGTGATAAAAAAACGGGTGTGACGATTATGCAAATGGATGTTGGGCTCGATACCGGTGACATGCTAGTAAAAAGCGAGTGTGACATTGGGCCCCATGAGACAACGGCAAGCCTACACAATAAATTAATGCATTTAGGTGGCGTTGCTTTACTAAAAGTCTTAGCACAGCTTGAGACAGCCACCTTGACAGCCATATCACAAGATGAAAGTCTCGCAAACTATGCCGAGAAAATTACTAAGCAAGAGGCTCAAATTAATTGGGGCTTATCGGCAAGACAAGTTGAGAGAAGTATTCGTGCATATAATCCCTTTCCTATTGCCTATAGTTTTTTTGGGCAACAACGAATTAAAATCTACCAAGCCAAATTTATCGAGCGCCTCGATCTGAGAGATACGACAAAAGAAATAGTTGCAGGCGAGGTGCTTAGTTTAGATGAAAATGGATTAGCAATTGCCTGTGGTGAGGGTGTGTTGCAAATAACATATCTACAATTACCAGGTAAAAAGGCGATGTCAGTGACTGAATTAATTAACGGCTATCAAGATTATTTTTCGATAGGTAGTTGCTTTGAATAATTTTAAAAAAAAAACCAAACCAAAGTCACCACCAAAACATCTAACGCCTCGTATTGTGGCGGCACAAGTTATCGCGCAGCTACTAAAGCAGCAGGGCTCTTTGGCGAGCTTATTACCGCAAAAGTGCGAGACGCTATCCCCTCAAGAGCAAAGCTTTGTAAAAGAGCTGTGTTATGGCTGTTGTCGTTGGTATCCTGTTTTAAACGAGGCGTTAAATCAGTTACTAAAACAAAAACTAAAGCCAAAAGATGCCGATATTAAAGCGATTTTATTACTTGGCTTATATCAGTTAGAGTTTATGCGCACTGCCGAGTATGCAGCTATTAACGAAAGTGTTAACGCAGTTAACTACTTTAAAAAGCAATGGGCAAAAAATTTAGTAAATGCCATTTTGCGTGGCTTCCAACGCGACCAGCAAACTATTTTTAACAAGGCTCAACAAAAAAATAAATCCAATCATCCTAAATGGTTAGAGAGCGAAATTAAAAAAGCATGGCCTGTATATGCGGCAGCGATATTTGCTGCAAATAATCAAGCGCCACCGCTGACATTGCGGGTTAATCAACAGCAATATTCTCGCGAGCAATATATTCAATTACTCTGTGACGCTGGGATCGAAGTCAGCCCCGCACCCATTAGTAAAGATGGACTTTATCTTCATAGTCCAATGTCGGTAACTGCGCTGCCGGATTTTGAAAAAGGTGCGGTCAGTGTTCAAGACGAAGCGGGTCAGTTAGCGGCACAACTTTTACAACTAAAACCAAAATTACGTGTGTTGGATGCCTGCTGCGCGCCGGGTGGTAAAACCTGTCATATTGGAGAGGCAGAACCGGGCCTGTCTAAAATAGTTGCCGTCGATATAGAGGCTCGCCGCCTAAAGCGTGTTGAAGAAAATCTAGAACGCTTAAAAATAAGTGCAGATGTTATTTGTGGCGATGCAAGTGACCCTCAGCAGTGGTGGGATGGACAACTGTTCGATCGCATTCTTTTAGATGCGCCTTGTTCGGCAACCGGTATTATTAGACGTCAGCCCGATATCAAATTATTGCGAGAGCCCGAGCATATAAAGACGCTGACGCAGCTACAATATCGCCTTCTCTGCGAGCTTTGGCCTCTGCTTAAGGATGGGGGTATACTCTTGTACGCTACATGTTCGATACTGCCACAAGAAAACACCAAGGTAATTGAGCAGTTTTTAAATAATACTTCTGATGCCATAGTTGACCCGATGATCGTCGACACTATTACTCTGGACTCTGATAATAAAAATATAAATAATAGCATGCCAACATTTGGCATAGAGCAACCCTTCGGACGACAATTATTACCACTGGTTAATTTGCTTAAAGATGAGACGGTCGCCAAACAAAGTCACGATGGTTTTTATTACTGTCGATTAAAAAAAAGTACCTCTAAAGCTTAAAAAGTAAGGCTAACAATAGCATGAAGATTATTATTCTCGGTGCCGGTCAGGTGGGTGCAAATATCGCAGAACATCTTGCTCGCGAGCAAAACGATATTACGGTGGTCGATAACTCTGCAGAAACTCTACGCGAATTACGTGACCGACTAGATATTCGTGTGGTAAATGGTCACGCCTCTCACCCCGATGTATTAGAGCAAGCCAATATCGAAGACGCCGATCTATTGATTGCAGTCACTGCAAATGACGAAGTCAATATGGTGGCTTGTCAAATTGCTTATAGTCTTTACAAAACGCCCATTAAAATTGCCCGAATTCGGGCTCCTGTTTTTGCCCATTATAAAGATAAATTGTTTAGCGATGAACATTCGCCGGTTGATGTAATTATTAGCCCCGAGCAATTAGTCTCTGAATATATTTTTAGTCTAATCGAAAATCCCGGCGCACTTCAGGTGCTCGATTTTGCCGAGGGCGCGATTCGCTTAGTTGCAGTTAAGGCTTATCACGGTGGCCCACTGGTTGGTCGCGAGCTACGTTTCATGCGTCAACATATGCCCAATATCGATACGCGTGTTGCTGCCATTTATCGTCGCGGCCAGGCAATTATGCCAGAGGGCCACACGGTCATAGAGGTAGACGACGAAGTGTTTTTTATTGCTGCGCGAAAAAACATTCGTGCCGTTATGAGCGAGATGCGCCGCTCAGAAAAACCCTATAAGCGTATTATGATTGCCGGTGGCGGTAATATTGGTTTACGCCTCGCTAAAAAAATCGAAAGCCGCTACTCTATTAAAATTCTTGAATTAGGTGCAGAGCGTTGTAAAGAGCTTAGTGAAGAGCTCGATTATAGTGTGATACTTCAAGGTAGCGCCTCGGATCAAGATTTATTACTAGAAGAGAATATCGAAGAGACCGATGTTTTTATTGCCGTTACTAACGATGATGAAGCAAATATTATGGCTTCACTTTTGGCTAAGCGTCTTGGTGCTAGAAAAGTTATGGCACTCATTAACAACCCTGCCTATGTCGATCTAATTCAAGGTGGCGAGATCGACATTGCTATTTCGCCACAACAGGCAACAGTCGGCAGCCTGCTTTCTCATGTTCGTAGTGCCGATATGGTTGCAGTACATTCACTGCGCCGCAGCGTTGCTGAGGCAATCGAGGTGATTGCTCATGGCGATAAAAACAGCTCGAAAGTTGTAGGTAAAACAATAGAAGAGGTGGATCTGCCAGAAGGCGCAAGTATCGGCGCAATTTTGCGAGAAACCGAGAATGGTAAAGAAGTATTAATTGCCCATGACACTACAGTGATTATGAATGAGGATCACGTGATTGTTTTTTTAATTGATAAACGCCATACCAAACATGTTGAAAAATTATTTCAAGTGGGCTTTTCATTTTTTTAGTTAATTCTTTCTTTATCAATTTTTAAATAGAATATAAATTTTTATCTTATCTATTATGTAAAATATACAAGGCGGTTTAAATGCATTCTTCAATTATTTTCCGTGTGCTAGGAATTTTATTGATGTTATTTAGCATCACCTTATTACCGCCGGCTTTAGTTTCCGTTATTTATAACGATCAAGCCATTAATGCATTTATTATCTCATTTTTTATTACGCTGGGCGCCGGTTTTTTTATCTGGTTGCCGGTCTACAATGACAAACAAGACCTGCGCACACGTGATGGCTTTTTAATTACGGCATTATTTTGGGCGGTACTTGGCTTAGCGGGTTCATTACCATTTATTTTAAATGATGCGACCAATTTAAGCGTGGTCGATGCGGTATTTGAATCGGTATCCGGTTTAACAACAACCGGTGCAACGGTAATAACGGGCTTAGATACGCTGCCATCATCGATCCTTTTTTATCGCCAACAGCTTCAGTGGTTAGGTGGCATCGGTATTATTGTTATTGCAGTCGCTATTTTGCCGATGCTTGGTATTGGTGGAATGCAACTTTATCGTGCAGAGACTCCGGGCCCAGTTAAAGACTCTAAATTAACACCGCGCATCACGCAAACAGCTAAGGCATTATTTTTAATCTATGTCAGCTTAACGATCGCTTGTGCCTTCGCCTATTGGCTAGCGGGCATGACGGTATTTGATGCGATTTGCCATGCTTTTTCTACGGTGGCGATTGGTGGCTTTTCTACACATGATACGAGCATGGCCTTTTTTGACAGCCCCGCTATTTTAGTTATCGCAATTGTATTTATGGTGCTATCGGGTATAAATTTCGCATTGCATTTTGTGGCGTGGCGCTCTAAAAGTATTTTGAACTTTTTAAAAGATCCAGAATGTAAGTTTTATTTATGGTGTCTATTTTTTGGTATCGTCGTTACCGTTCTTTATCTTTATAGCCAAAATATTTATTCTTTTAAGGAAAGTTTATTATTTGGTAGTTTTGAGTTGGTATCGATACTAACGACAACGGGTTTTGCCGTGGCAGATTACAGTCTATGGCCAACTTTTTTACCTTTTATGTTGTTTTTATTTGCTTTTATGGGAGGCTGTGGTGGCTCAACCGCAGGCGGTATAAAAGTGATGCGTGTGATGCTAATTTGTAAACAGGGCATCCGTGAGATATATCGCCTTATTCATCCTAATGCGATTATCCCCGTCAAGGTAGGCAACAAGCCTGTATCCGATCGAGTTATTGAGGCGGTATGGGGTTTTTTTGCAGTCTATGTGATCAGTTTTATGATTATGTTTTTAATTTTAATGGCAACGGGGCTTGATTTTTTAACGGCATTTACTGCAATTGGTGCATGCATCAATAATCTTGGCCCAGGCATGGGCGATGTTGCCGCACATTACGGCGATATAAGCACTACTGCTAAATGGGTGCTTTGCTTTGCGATGTTATTAGGACGTTTGGAAGTGTTTACATTATTAGTATTATTAACACCCGCATTTTGGCGCCAGTAAGATGTTTAAAGGCATAAGTATTTTTAGTTTATCAGTATTAGTTTTCTTTGTATGTCATCCTAATTCTTTTAATCAGCATACAATAATTAATAAAAGTGATTCTTTATTTACGCTCACACAATTGGAAATTGTTGGTTTGCTCATTATTTCATCCACAATGGCAATAGTTCTTTATTCAATAAGCTTTAATAAAACAAAAAAATTATACAATTACTTTGAAAAAAATTCGTATAATAAAGTAAATTTTTTTTGGGTCTTTTCGATCGATATTGTTATCACAATAATCTTATGTTTATTTTTACTTGCCCTTGCGCCACAAATTCATTACTTTTATTACCAGCAAATTATTCCCGACCTACCTAATCAAATAGTCTTTTCTGCAGGATTAAACATTGAACGCTTCATTGCTTTTTTAGTTTTACCTGTAAGTAGCTCTATTGCAGATTATTCGACAGGGTTTATTTTATGGGTATGTTTTTTAACAACAATGCTCTATTCAGTACTTAAGATAAAGCCACAGTGGTTCAAGGGGCTAATGTTATTTTTACCTATTGCGTTAGCTGTTCGTTTAACGGGTATTTTTTTATTAGAAGTTTTCTAGGAGCCCAAAATAGTTTTGATCTATTTAATATTTTTTAAATTTAGTTCGCGGTCTAAAAGTTCTAAAACCCCCATTATTTATATGCGTTCTTTTCGCCCTTTGGTGTCCGTTTAAAACGTTTGTATTCCCATTGATATTGTTCGGGCATTTCACGCACACATTGTTCTACGAGTTGATTCATGGCGTTAACCGCAATAACCGAGTCCTTGTCATAAATAGTATCGTCAGGTTTTGAATACTTTATTTCAAAGCCGCCACTAATTCGTTTTGCGGTGGCTGCAAATAGATAGCTATTTGTTTTTTTTGAAAGCTGTGTAGCCAACGTCATGGTGTAGGCTGCGTGATTAAAAAATGGCGCAAAGACGCCGCTGTTTTCATTTAAGTCGGGTACTTGGTCGGGTAATATACAGGTGATGCCGCCTTTGCGTAAATGCTTTAAAAGTGCACTAACGCCCCGTGCATTGGTCGGCACGAGTTTTGCGCCGTCCTGTTCTCTGCCCGTTTTTATGAGAGTCTCTAACTCTATTATTGATGGCGGTTCATATAGCCCCATACTATGTTCATATTCTGCGGGCATATAGCGAGAGAATACTTCCCAGTTGCCTAAATGTGGCAGCAGTAAAATAATGCCACGCCCACTTATCTGTGCTTCTTTAATTAAGTCTATGTTCACTATCGAGCACATATGTTGCTTGAGCTGGCTATAAGGTTTACGCCAAATCACAGGCATTTCGAGTGCCAGCATGCCGGTATGTTGTAGGCTATCAAAAACGAGCTTACTTTGCGCACGCCTAGAAAGCTCAGGAAAACAAAGCGCAATGTTTTTTTGAGTAATACTGAGGCTTTTATTCGGAATAAGCCATAGGATAAATCCAGCCATTCGCCCTAACATACGACTAACTGATAAGGGTAGTTGCCCCAGAAAGTTTAATAAAAAGGCGAGGCATTGACCGCGGGTTATTTTCATAAAGTTTGAGTACTTATAAAAGAGTGTTACGATTTAGCGATAGATCTTTGTGAGCAATGTAGAGCTTACAGTAAATTCGTGAAAAAAGTCCGAATACACAGTCCTGCGAATACCAATCCACTCTATACCCCGCTATAATCGGCGCCTTTATACTTTTTCGCATCAATTTAAAATTGCCGGAGACAGGCGTGATCGCAACGGATACTATTACGAAACCAACCATTAAGACATTTCAGGGTCTTATTTTAGCACTACAACAATATTGGGCTAAACAAGGCTGTGTAATTCTTCAGCCATTAGATATGGAAGTCGGCGCAGGTACCTTTCATCCGGCAACATTTTTGCGTGCTATTGGCCCCGAATCTTGGCGCGGTGCTTATGTACAACCCTGTCGCCGTCCAACTGATGGTCGTTATGGAGAAAACCCTAATCGTCTACAGCATTATTATCAATTTCAAGTAGCGCTAAAGCCCTCACCCGATAATATCCAAGACCTGTATCTAGAGTCACTGTTCGAGCTGGGTATTGATCCCGCTATACACGATATTCGCTTTGTTGAAGATAACTGGGAGTCACCTACTTTAGGTGCTTGGGGTTTGGGTTGGGAGTTATGGTTGAACGGTATGGAGGTCTCACAGTTTACCTATTTTCAGCAAGTCGGTGGTCTTGAGTGTTATCCGGTAACGGGTGAGCTTACTTATGGTCTCGAGCGTATCGCAATGTATCTTCAAGGCGTCGATTCTATTTATGACCTAACTTGGACACTTGACCCCGATGGTAACAAAATCAGTTATGGTGACGTGTTTCATCAAAATGAAGTCGAGATGTCGCACTATAATTTTGAGTATGCCGATGTTGATTTTATGTTCGAAACCTTTGATGTCTGCGAGCGCGAAAGCCAGCGTTTAATCGAAGCAAAATTACCATTACCTGCCTACGAGCAAGTGATGAAAGCCTCCCATGCGTTTAATTTACTAGATGCGCGCCATGCGATATCGGTCACCGAGCGTCAGCGTTTTATTTTACGTGTAAGAACTTTATCCCGTGCAGTTGCGCAGACTTATTATAATGCACGTAAAGAGTTAGGCTTTCCACTAGCGCCTGCAGCCTTAAGGCAAGAGCTGCTCAAAATTGATGATAACGCATCAAAGGGAGCCGCATAATGAGCCAAGATTTTTTAGTTGAATTAGGTGTTGAAGAGCTTCCGCCAAAATCATTATTGGCATTGTCTAATGCCTTCGCAAAGGGTATAGAGCTAGGCTTAAAAGAAAATGACTTAAGTTTCGACAGCATAAAACCCTATGCAACGCCAAGGCGTCTAGCCGTTATGGTTAGTGGTCTGTCCGAAACCACCGCAATTAAAGATATTGTTAATTGGGGCCCCCCTACAAAAATCGCCTTTGATGCTGAGGGCACCCCAACTAAAGCGGCGCTTGCTTTTGCAAACAAAAACGCAATTGAGCCGGCTGATCTAACCTTTGAAAATGACGGTAAAGCTGACAAGCTAGTGTTCAGAACACAAGCGGGTGGAGACTTAGCCGTTAGCTTTTTAGAGTATATTGTGCAGCGATCTTTAGCCAAGCTACCCATTCCCAAGCCTATGCGCTGGGGTGCGAATCGTCATGGTTTTGTGCGCCCTGTACATTGGTTGGTCATGTTGTTTGGCGATGATGTTGTCGATGCGAATATTTTAGGGCTGCAAGCAGGCAGGCTCACTCGCGGCCACCGCTTCCATTACAATCAAGAGCTATCGATAAGTCATCCGCGTGAGTATGCATCACAATTAGAGGGCACGGCTTATGTAATGGCAGACATGGCCGCGCGTAAAGCATTGATTCGTGAGCAAGTGATGAACGCGGCTAAAACAGTTAATGGTACAGCGGTTATTGATGAAAAGCTTTTGCAAGAGGTGACCGGTCTTGTCGAGTGGCCGGTAGCACTCCTTGGCTGTTTTGAGACGCGTTTTTTAAGTGTCCCGGCCGAGGCGCTAATTTCTTCAATGAAAGAACACCAAAAATATTTTCATCTAAGCGATCAGCAACAAAACCTGCTGCCTTATTTTATTACGGTTGCAAATATCGAGAGCAAAGACCCCTCTCAAGTGATCGATGGCAATGAGCGCGTGATTCGCCCGCGCTTATCGGACGCGGCTTTCTTTTTTGAGACAGATAAGAAATCAACACTTGAAAGTAAGCGCGAGCAACTTAAAAAAGTTGTCTTTCAAGCAAAGCTCGGCACCATTTTTGAAAAAACTAATCGCGTTGCGAGCCTCGCTAAAGCGATTGCAAAACAATTAAATGCCAATGAGGCACAAGCCGAGCGCGCAGGGCAGCTATGTAAGTCTGACCTCGTCAGCGAAATGGTGTTTGAGTTTGCCGACATGCAAGGTATTGCAGGCTTTCATTATGCAACTCACGACGGCGAAGCAGCGGATGTAGCGCTGGCGATGAACGAACATTATATGCCACGTTTCGCCGGTGATACTTTACCGACGACAACTACCGGAAATATTGTTGCTTTAGCCGATAGACTCGACACCTTAGTAGGTATTTTTGGTATTGGCGAGCAACCAACGGGCTCTAAAGATCCCTTTGCTTTGCGTCGTGCAAGTGTCGGCGTATTACGCTTGTTGGTTGAACAAAAGCTTAATTTAGATTTGCGTGAGTTATTAGAGCTAACGTTTAGCCAATATCAATCTCTCGAGAAACCATTGTCAGAGGGTGAGTCAGTAATTGAGCAAGTTTTACAATATATGCTCGATCGCTTTCGCGCTTGGTATGAAGAGCAAAATATTCCAGTAGAAGTTTTTCAAGCAGTAAGCGTTAAACAATTAAGCTACCCGCTCGATATTGATCAGCGTGTACAAGCGGTTAATCACTTTCGTCTACTAGATGAGTCTGCAGCACTGTCGGCAGCCAATAAGCGAGTGGCAAATATTTTAGCAAAAGCGGGTGGTGATATTGCCACCGCTGTCGACGCTACTCTTTTGCACGAACCTGCAGAGCGTGCATTAGCGCAGGCAGTTGTCGCTAAACAAAAAGAAGTGACACCTTTATTTGAAGCTCGTGACTATAAAGCGGCGCTAACTGCGCTTGCATCATTACGAGAGGTAGTTGATACCTTTTTTGAGGATGTTATGGTGATGGCAGATGATGCGGCGCTTAAAAGAAATCGTCTTGCATTATTATTACAGCTTAGAGCTTTGTTTTTTGAAGTTGCAGATATTTCTTACTTATCGACGACCAAATAGATTATAAATAAATATTGGTTTTAGTTGGTTTTTTTAGACGATTATCTGCACGCAATTGTTTGTACACAACACGTATTATTAGGTCTGTATTTTTATGAAGCTTGCTCTGCTCGGCCGTGATGGTGTTGTTAATAAAGCGATAGTGGGTGGTGTAAATCATCGTACTAAGCTCGAGTTAATTACTGATAGTATTAATGCTGTTGCAAAACTAAGTCAAGCGGGTTTTCGTGTAATAGTTGTTACGCATCAGCCGGGTATTAGTAAGGGTTTATTTGACCTCGATGAATTAGAGGCAATGAATAGCGAGATTACTATTAAGGTCGAAGCTGCAGGTGGCGAGATTCTTGCATTTTTTTATTGTCCGCATGATGAACAAGATCGTTGTCATTGTCGTCCACCCGAAACGGGCTTGCTTGATGCAATAGAAATGGAATTTGATTGTAATACATCGGACGCTGCTTTTTTTTATGCGAATAAGCATGAGAAAGAATTAGCTATTATTAAAGGTTGCAAGGCTTATGAATGTACAGCTGATTCACCGCTAAACTTTCACGTAAATCAATTAATTAACAATACGTAACTTAACTACTTAAGTTATTTACTTCAGTTGGTAACGAACAGTTTTTAACTGAACTTAATATTTGAAACCAAGCTATGTTATTTTTTCGTTCTCTTCTTTTTTACTTTTGTTACGCGCCATTAACTATTTTTTTTGGTACCTTAAGTCTATTGTTATTATTACTGCCAACAAAATTTGGTCAGTCAGTTATCGTTTATTGGAATGCATCGGCACTATTTTTATTGCGGTGGTGCTGTAATATTCAGTACGAAGTAACAGGCTTTACTAAGGCGCTTGATAGCCCCTGTATCATTATCGCTAACCACCAAAGTCCGTGGGAAACTTTATTTTTACAATGGTACTTTAGACCTATTTCTGCGGTATTAAAAAAACAATTATTATCAATTCCTTTTTTTGGATGGGGCTTAAAGATTACGCAACCCATTGCCATAGATCGCGACAATCCAATTCAAGCGATTAAACAAATTAAATCTGACGGTGTTGCCCGACTTCAAGCGGGTAATCATATGTTGATATTTCCCGAGGGGACGCGAATGTCTCCCAGTGAATTAGGGAGTTACAAACGCAGTAGCGCCGATATTGCAAAGCTTGCTGGTGTGCCTTTAGTGCCCATTGCCCACAATGGGGGTGAGCACTGGCTCAATAAAAGGATATTAAAGCGTCCCGGTGTTATTCATGTTGTTATAGGTGAGCCAATAAGTATTGGCGATAAAAATACAAAAATATTAATGCAAGAGATTAAAATCTGGACACAAGAACAATTAGCAGCAATAAAAAAACAAACGTAATTTAAGCACTAATTATTTAGAGCCCTTAATACTATCTGAGAATAATAATGATTACTTTTTTTTGCACGGGCGGTACGTTTGATAAAATTTATTTTGACGCACAAAGTGAATTCAGTGTTGGTGAACCACAAATTATACCCCTATTAAAAGAGGCAAATATCTCTCTTAACTATGAAGTAGAGTCTTTGCTCAAAAAAGATAGCTTAGATATGACGGATAAAGATCGTCAGTTGGTAAGCTTAAAGGTGATTGCCTGCACCAATGAAAAAATTATAATCACTCATGGCACCGATGGTATGGTCGCCACTGCTCAAAATTTAGCCGAAAAAGAGTTGGGCAATAAGACGATTGTATTTGTAGGGGCCATGCAGCCTGCAAGAATGCGCTACAGCGACGCAACATTTAACTTGGGCTTTGCTGTCTCTGCGGTGCAGTTATTACCAGCAGGTATTTATATTAGTATGAATGGCTGTGTCTTTCCTCACGACAATGTGACTAAGAATTTAACAGTGGGGAAATTTGAGGCGATTAAATAAGCGATTTATTAAAAAGCTTATGCGCTCTTCTTCTGCTCAGTAGAATTTATAAATAGTACCGCTTATAACTATTCCATGATGAATTTTTTTTCATCGCTATATATTCTTAAAAAACTTAAATCCCTCCTTTGTTCGCGACTATAATGTCTACCACAGACAATAGTTTAGTGCCGTTATGATAATAAAATAAGGAGAGTGCAGAGTGTTTGAAGTAGTAAACCCAGAAGATTTCATGAAGATTGGAGGCGGAAAGCCTAGCCACTTAAAAATAGAAGAAGCCCTAATTAAAATGGGTGGTGAAGGTGTTGCGGGAGGCACCTTTAAAAAAGACATTCTTAAAATGGCAGGCTGGACAGGTGGGGCGCT
>CAXMPB010000122.1:0-6607 GCA_964195035.1 Cellvibrionaceae bacterium
ACGGCTCATTCTATAAATGAACCTAATTATTCAAATCAAATTAGTTAGTGTTTAATACTATCTACTCTAAAATACACTAACCACATTTTATACGCAGTTAACATGCACACAAATAAAATTATTCGTTAAATCTTACTATACTCTATCTTTAAGCATAATCTTTGTCTTCGAACATAGTCTTTGGTCAAACTACCAGTAAAATAGTTTAACCACTGCAGGCAATTATCGCACGATTGACCAAATCAGATCTGGCTATGAATCTTAAATACCTTTAAAACCCGTACCTACCCAATACACCTCGCGAGATCGCGCGCGCGATGCATTTGGCTTACGAGACACAAAACGTTCATACTTTTTACGCATATCGCGCATTAATGTATCAGATCCTTCACCCTGAAAAACCTTAGCCACAAACGCTCCTCCGGGCCTCAACACCTGATGCGCCAAGTCAAAAGCCAACTCTACTAAAGCCATTGAACGAGGCTGATCGACATCAGCTATACCACTCATGTTTGGGGCCATATCTGAAATCACAAGGTCTACAGGGCGATTATCTAGCGCCGCTAGTATCTGCTCAAAGACATCGTCGTGCGTGAAATCACCCTGGACAAATTCGACATTAGGTACAAAATCCATAGCTAAAATGTCAGAGGCAATCACTAGGCCATTCTCGCCCACCAATTTTGCGGCTACTTGACTCCATCCACCCGGAGCGGAACCTAAATCGACTACCGTCATACCTTTTTTGAATAAGGCATCTTTTTTTTGCAACTCGAGCAATTTATAACTTGCCCGAGAGCGATAGCCATCTTCTTGAGCTCGCTTTACATAAGGATCGTTAAAATGCTCATCTAACCAGTTTTTACTTGTTTTTGAACGCGCCATAGAAATTATTGAATTGCCTTTTATGTTTGGCTCAGTGCCTGCCGCCATATAACCACGACGCAGCCAAAACCAGCCACGACATAATGAGAGAGCTTATCTATAGTCATTAATTGCTGAGGCTGCAAAATAGTTACATTATTTTAAACTATCACCGCAAATAATCGTTATAATCACAATGATATTGTTATTGCTAAAACTATTACTATAATTTCGCTTTTATTTACTACGGAACAAAAAATACATTATGTCACTCAGCAACGCACAAAAGAAGCGCTATCGATCTATTGGACATGGACTAAACCCAGTTGTAACTATCGCCGGAAATGGCATTAGCGATAACGTACTTGCTGAAATTGACCGCGCACTCAACGACCATGAGTTAATTAAAATAAAATTAGTCATCGAAGATAAAGACTCACGCAAAAAAGCGATTGCCAGCATTATCAATGCTATGAATGCATCAGTGGTGCAAGAGATAGGTAAAGTGGTTGTATTGTTGCGGCCGGCCAAACAACCTAACAAAAAGCTCTCAAACCTTTTACGCTAAGCCATTGCCTATAACTTAGCATTCAAAACTAGCCGTATGAAAACAATCAAGTCGCCTATTTATCAATACCATGCTTGATCGCATAGCGAACTAAACCCGAGATGGTATTGATATTTAATTTTTTAGTGATATTGCGTTTATGAGTCTCTACGGTTCGAACACTATTATTAAGCTCTTGTGCAATTTTTTTATTTCCATACCCCAAAGAGATTAACCGTAAAATTAGCTGCTCTCTGTTGGTTAATCTATTTTCACTTTTCTCTGCATCTTCCTGCGCCAATATTGCTGCAACATCCTGGCTAAAATGTTTTTTTCCTTTAGCAACAACCTTAATCGCCTTTATCATCTCGTCGCCAGAGACATCTTTAAGCATGTAGCCATAAGCCCCCAGACGTATCACTGGAATTATATATTCTTTATCATCATGCATACTTAAAATAATAAACTTTGTCTTGTCCTCTCTCTCTGCCATGATTTCAAGAACATCCATACCGTTCATCTCCGGCATATTAATATCCATCAGGACAACATCGGGCTTCAGCTCATCTAACCGCTCTAATAATTGGTGGCCATTTTCTGCCTCACCCACCAAAATAATTTCATCACTCATGCTTAGACGCGCACTAACACCTTCGCGAAAAAGGGGATGATCATCTACCAACATTACCCGAATCATATACACTCTCTATGTTTATATTTCTTATAAGCTTACTTATTATCGAACTTAACATACCCTATTCCTTGCTGACATGAGCCCCATAACGCAGTATAGCTTTAGGGATTTTTGCGATAAGTAGCGTACCCTTTTTAGTTGAGGCAATATCAAACACGCCCTTGTGATAAGCAATTCGCTCTTGCATGTTCCGCAGACCAATACCTTCTGATGAGCGACTTCGTGCGAAGGACTCAACATTAAAGCCTTTACCATCATCTTTAATTGCTAATACAATCCACGAAGAGTCAACAGTCAAAGAAATCTCAACAAGAGTTGCTATCGCATGCCGCTCTATATTATTAAGCGCTTCTTGCGCAACTCGATAAAGTGATGTCTTTGCGTCCAGTGGCAATAAATTTCTCACCAAAATATCATTAAAGGTTACTTCAACACCTGTTCGCTCAGAAAAACTTTTAGCCAGCGACTGTAAAGCGGTTGCAAGGCCGTGATCGTCTAGCACTGCAGGATGCAAGTCGCGAGAAATTCGACGAAGATCCTGCAAGGTTTGGCCTATACGTTTTTGAGCAACGTCAATATCGTCATCGGGATCTTTATTATTTTTTATTTTAATAGCCGCCGTCTCAAGGGAAAACTTAGCGCTAGCAATAAGCTGGCTAATACCATCGTGCAATTCTCGTGACACGCGACGTCGCTCTTCATCTTGGGCGCTTAAAATACGCTTAGTCAACTCTTGCAACTTACCATCGGCAAGCTTGCGCTCACTAAACTGCAAAAAAATTCCACTCACAAAAACAACAACAAAAGCTGCCAAGGCAATAAATAAAATAACATAGGATGAACTTTGAATCTGCTTATCGACTTCTGCCTGCATCGCGCTAACATCACGGTCAATATCATCAATATAAATACCAGTGCCAATCATCCACTGCCATCGGTCTAGCATCACAGAATAAGCTAATTTTTTTGCCGGCTCCTGCTTGGATGGCTTCTCCCACACGTATTCTACAAAACCTGTTTTATTTTTCGCATTTCGAATTAGATCTTGAATGATAAACTGGCCATTTGGATCTTGTAAATTCCACCAGTTTTCACCAATTCGAAATGACTGACGCGGATGAACAACATTATCTCCATTATTCTTATAAACAAAAAAGTAACCATCTTCGCCATATTCTAAGTTCGTCAAAATATCGATCACTATCTCTTTTGCCGCGTCATTATCTTGATTGTTATTATTATAAATGTGATCAATCGACGAAAGCGCCAGGGTGATATAGTTTTTTAGCTCTTGCTTACGGCTATTCGTAACACTTTCACGAAAGCTATTTGCCGTTTGTGTCGATAACTTTTCAAACTGACCCTCTGTAACCAAGGCAACCACTAACATCGCCACCATTAGCGGCACGATAGATAGCAGTTGGATTTTTTGCGACAGATTCATAACCACAATCCTAATAAAGATAGACGCCTATTATTACCAATCACACTGGATTAATAACAATAGCTCGACAAATACATGAAACTACGCAAAAACCCTTAGTAACAACTAGGGGATGATACGGATTTCAAACTGACAACATTATTTAGTATAATCAGACTGTTTAGAATTAGAAGGTCCACTTCTTTCTAAATAACGACTTTTAGGTGGTCTTTTATGCAAACGGCTTTAATAGCCCTTTATAATTAGAACTCTTGCCATTCAAAGACTCTTATAATCGTAGTTTTCTATAGTAACTTTTAATAACAATAAGGTTAAACATTATGACTAAAACAATCACGCTTTTATCGCTGGCGATCGCGGCATCTGCTGCATCGATGGGCAGCCTTGCAGCAGATAAGCCTATCAAATGGCGCCTTGCAGAAACCTGGCCGACCAACTTCCCTATTTTTGGTGACGTCTCTAAGACTATGGCCGAAAATGTTAAGAAAATGTCTAACGGTCGTCTTTTAATTACGATCGATTCAAAAAACAAACATAAAGCGGCACTTGGTATTTTTGACTTTGTAAAAGCCGGTCAATACCAAATGGGACATTCTGCCTCTTACTACTGGAAGGGTAAGGATATTAACACCTTATTCTTTACAACAATGCCCTTTGGCATGATCGCTGCCGAGCAATATGCATGGTACTACTATGGTGGCGGACAAGAACTAGCAGAAAAAGTCTACAGTAAATATGGTGTTCGTCAGTACCCAGGCGGAAACACAGGCAACCAAATGGGCGGCTGGTTCAAAAAAGAAATTAATAGCGTTAAAGATCTTCAAGGTTTAAAAATGCGTATCCCTGGTTTTGCCGGCGATGTACTTTCTAAACTTGGTGCGAAACCTACGAACATTCCTGCTGGAGAGCTTTATACTGCGCTTGAGCGCAACACCATTGATGCACTCGAGTGGGTTGGACCTTCATTAGATTTACGTATGGGATTCCATAAAATTGCACCTTACTACTACACCGGTTGGCATGAGCCAGCTACTGAGTTGCAGTTTATGGTTAACGAGAAAGCGTTTGCTAAACTACCAGCTGATCTTCAAGCAATCTTAGAAGTTGCCATGCGAGAAGCCGCTTTCCAAATGACAGCTCAGTCTTATCACGCAAGTGGCGAGAACTGGTCAACAATTCAGAAAGACTTCCCAGATGTTAAAGTAAAAACTTTCCCACCTGAAGTTATGACTGAACTACGTAAAGCCAACGATGAGCTATTAGCTGAATTTGAAGCAAAAGGCGGCTTAACCGCAGAAATCATCAAGTCACAGCGCGAGTATTTAGCAAAAGCACGTGGCTGGACTAATATTTCTGATAAGGCTTACCTCAACAGCAGTGACTAAGTCTCAACAATTAAGCTCTACCCGCTAGAAAATATTAATAACTAGCAGTCAAATAATGATTTCAGTTCTATTTTGTATAAATCAAGGTAGGATTGAAGTCATTTAATAAAAATAATAATACTGATAAAAACACGATTATATCTCCCTATTACATACCTATATAAGCGTTATGCAGTAATATTGGCGAGAGTTCCTCAGGATTAGAGATAAAATGAAATCAACCCTCCGTTTTTTAAATAAAATTATTGATGTTGTTGGCTGGATTTGCGTTGTCGCATTGTTGCTAATGATTGTAAACGTATTTATAGACGTGTTTGTGCGCTACATTGTCATCGACATGGTCAAATACTTTGATATTTATCTGTGGTACGACAAACACTTTGCTTGGCTCGGTGGCATTGGCATGCAAGAGCTAGAATGGCATTGGTTCTCGGTCATGTTTTTAATGGGCTTGGGCTATACCTTGCGTGAAAACGGTCATGTCAGAGTCGATGTACTCTACGACACATTCCCTCAAAAGAAAAAATCATGGGTTAACTTAATTGGCTCTGTTGTTTTTGCCCTTCCCTTTTGCGTACTCATCACCTATTACGGCTGGGACTTTTTTATGAGCGCATATGAGAGTCAAGAAAACAAAGGTGACCCCGGCAGCCTACCTCGACTTTGGCCCATCAAATTAGTTATCCCCGTGGCTTTTGCGTTTCTAATATTGAGTATTATTGCAGTCATGATTAAAGAGTACTTAGTCATAACAGATCAGCACGATGATATCGACAAGCAGCCAGATGGCATGGATGAGCAGCTAGAAGGAGCCGTAAAATGATTGGTATTTATTTATTTATATTTGCGCTCGTTGCTTTATTTATTGGCTATCCCGTTGCACTGACTTTTGCAGGCTTATCACTACTCGTTGGCTTTTGGATCGAAGGTTTTGGTTTATTTGAATTTATGCCATACCGTCTTTATTCCATTATGGGAAATACTATTTTAATGGCGATCCCGATGTTTATCTTTATGGGGATCGTACTACAAAAATCAGGCTTAGCAGAGCGCTTACTCGAGTCGATGGGACGCCTATTTGGCAGTCGCCCTGGCGGTGTTGCAGTCTCGACTATTATTGTGGGTGCGTTTTTAGCCGCATCTACCGGTGTTGTAGGCGCAAGTGTTGTAGCTATGGGCGTTATCTCGCTTCCCGTTATGCTTAAATACGGTTACGACGAGCGTTTAGCGACAGGCACCATTTGTGCGGCAGGAACGCTTGGACAAATTATTCCACCATCGATCATTTTGATTATTCTTGGCGATGTAATGGGTGTTCCTGTTGGCGACCTATTTCAAGCCGCGGTTATCCCCGGTCTTGCCTTAGTGGGTATGTATTTAATCTATGTGATTGTTATTACTCAAAAGAACCCTGAGCGCGCGCCGCCCATTCCCAGTGATAGCGAGAACACCTACGAGCTTATACGCGATGCGTTAATCAATATCATTCCGCCTTTATTACTGATTATTATTGTACTTGGCTCGATACTAACGGGTATTGCAACACCGACCGAATCCTCGGCACTTGGGGCAATAGGTGCATTGGTGCTGGCTAAGTTTTACGGCCAACTAGACTTGAGCATGATAGGCGATAGCGGTAAAGAAACCGTAAAAGTGACCTCTATGGTATTTGC
>CAXMPB010000123.1:0-6084 GCA_964195035.1 Cellvibrionaceae bacterium
GTTGTTGTTTGTAAAAAAGGGCTTAAGCTTAGCCCGGGTGCGGCTGTATTGTTGCGATTGAGGGGCATACGTGTAGAAAGTCTAGAGGGTAGAAATTTAGCCTCGTGTGACGCTGACCAATCGCTTATTTCTGTCGTAAAAATCCCCGAGCTAAATCACGTATCACAAAATATATTGAACCATCGCGCCTCCTCATCATGGGTGATGCGAGCGCGAACAAAAACAGACCGAATTGCTTGCCCTTGGTTAATTCGCCGTTTTATAGATCTCACAGCACGTCTTTTATTTGTTGGCGCTTCAGAAGTAAAATCTGTTGCTGAAAAATTTAATGCTATTCCCTTCAATGTCGACGGCGTGTTTTGGCGTCACCGTGAATATCAATGTACATTTGATACGATAATTGACGAGTTGGTGCTCGATACCGATGATATTAAAAAGCTCGCTGTGATTATTCGAGGTGCTGCTACTAATAATCGAGAAGCTTCTCCTCAAGCCCAAGGGCTATTAGCTATGTCCTTGGGCTTGTCTCGAATGTACTCAGATGACTTTGAGCAATTAGACGCCGGTTTAATTTTTTATGATACTCTTTTTCGATGGGTGCGAGAGGCCTCTCACGAGCAGCACAGTCATAATGTGAATGGCGGAATAGCTAATGTCTGAAGAACTTCTAATATCAAAAGAAAGCTTAACGCCCTCATTGATGCAAGCGTTTAAAGTGTGGTTGCGCATTGGTTTTTTGTCCTTTGGTGGGCCTGCAGCGCAAATTGCACTGATGCACAATGAGCTAGTTAAAGAGCGACGTTGGCTCAGCGAGCAGCAATATTTACATGCCTTAAGTTTTTGTATGTTGTTGCCAGGACCCGAGGCAATGCAGCTAGCAACTTATGCGGGTTGGCGTCTACACGGTGTAAAAGGCGGCTTGTTGGCCGGTGGTTTATTTGTGTTGCCCGGCGCATTAATTATTTTAATACTTGCCGGTGTTTATTCGGCTTTTGGTTCTGTACCTGTTTTCGAGGCTTTTTTTGTGGGCATTAAAGCAGCGGTTATTGTGATTGTAGTCCAGGCTTTGTGGCGAATATCAAAAAAAACCTTGGTGAATTATTATTATTGCTTGATTGCTGTGGCCTCTTTTATCGGTATTTTTTTCTTTAGTATTCCGTTCCCCTTTATTGTAGTGAGCGCCTTAACTTTAGGTTTTTTGTTTTCCTTATCAGCTTCATCTGCATCTACTGTAGATACTAATAACGCTCAAATTTCCAATGAAATTAAAGCCACTTATCAGTTCTCATTGAGCTCGTCGTTAAAAACTGCCTTGGTATGGTTGCTTATCTGGTGGCTACCTTTGCTGCTAATTATTTTTTTGTGGCCTAATAGTGTTTATGCCGATCTTGGTATGTTTTTTTCAAAATTAGCGGTAGTTACGTTTGGTGGTGCTTATGCTGTTTTATCTTATATGGCGCAAGATGTCGTTACCCAATATGGTTGGCTAAGTGCAAGGCAGATGATCGATGGTTTAGGTCTTGCCGAGACAACACCTGGGCCATTAATTTTAGTGACAGAGTTTGTGGGTTTTTTAGCGGCCAATAAAGCCGGTTTTTGGTTTGGTGTTGCCGGTGCAATGGTGGCGCTTTGGGCAACATTTATCCCTTGTTTCTTATGGGTATTTTTAGGTGCGCCCTACATCGATTGGCTGGGTCATCAACCGCGTATTAAGTCGGCGCTAAATTGTGTAACGGCGGCAGTTGTTGGGGTTATATTGAATCTGAGTTTATGGTTTTTTCTGCATGTATTGTTTGATAACGTGGTATTGCAGCAGTCTGGCTGGTTGAAAATTTGGCAGCCAGAATTCAGTTCAATTAATTGGCAGGTCTTATTGCTGGTGTTGCTCAGTGCTTATATTTTATTTGTACGACAGTTAAGTGTGATTAAGTTGCTCGGGATAGCCGCCTTCGGGGGTGTGTTGTTGAATTTCTTGTAGAAACTTTTTACAACAACTGTAGACTAATAACAAATACGCACTAAAAAATAGCAGAGCGATGTTGGAATGCTTTTAAATACACGAGAAGGCTACGGCTGGGTTGCCAAGCTGCTGCATTGGTTGGTAGCGGTTGTTGTATTTAGCCTTTTTGGATTAGGTTTTTGGATGGTTGACCTAGGGTACTATGACTCCTGGAACAAGTTAGCACCGCATTACCATAAAAGTGTGGGTATATTGTTAATGTTACTTATGTTTGCTCGCCTACTTTGGCGGTATTTTACTTTACAGCCTATGTCATCTAAGGCCTTGACACCGCTAGAAGGTAAGGTCTCGGGTATCGTACATATTGTTCTTTATCTGGGTATTTTTTTGATGTTTGTAAGTGGTTACTTAATCTCTACCGCTGATAATCGTGCAATTGATGTGTTTGATTGGTTTAGTGTGCCGTCCATAGGTGTATTTTTAGATAACCAAGAAGATATCGCCGGTAATATCCATTATTGGGCCTCATACGCGTTAATAGGCCTTGCATTTATTCATTTGTTAGCGGCGCTCAAACATCACTTTGTGAATAAAGATGATGTGCTAAAACGAATGTTATAAATACCTATACATGTTTTTTAAGCCCTGTGGTGCGACGTGTCGATACTTTAAAATATAGTTATTAAGCAACAGTAGTGACTAGAAGACAGTTATTAAACAATAAGGAAATTCTAATGAGAAAAATATTTTTTGCGACAGCAGTTTTTGCGTTGATTTCTTTGCCTGTGTCAGCGGCTAATTATGTGATCGACGACAAAGGCGCGCACGCGTTTATTAATTTTAAGATCAAGCACCTGGGTTATTCTTGGCTAACGGGTCGATTCAACACCTTTACGGGCAAATTTAATTACGATTCGGCTAAAGTCAGTGATACTAAAATTGTGGTTGATATCGATACAACTAGTTTCGACTCTAACCATGCCGAGCGCGATCGACATATTAAAGGGCCTGACTTTCTTAATGCGCCTACATTCGGTGCGGCTAAATTTGTTAGCACTAAAGTCGTCGATAAAGGTAATAACCAGCTTGAGGTTGTGGGTGATTTAACCTTGCTGGGTGTGACAAAAAGCATTGTTATCGACGCCGAAAAAATTGGTGAAGGTAAAGACCCTTGGGGTGGTTATCGTGCTGGCTTTGCAGGGTCTACAAGTATCGGATTAAAAGATTTTGGTATTCCCGAGAGCCTAGGGCCAGCCTCTACTGAGGTTTATCTAGAGTTGCACATAGAAGGTATTCGCCAGTAATTTTTGTGTGTGATATTCAAAAACAGCTGTTTTACTTTGCCCTTGAAGAACTGACGCTCTACAAAGTGCCTTACAGAGCAATTTAAGGGCCTAAACAGTAAGAGCGTTAACCGGGCGCATTAAATTCTTTCTGGCAGGCACTGAGCGAGCTTAAATTTGATATTTCAATGCCTTTGGCGCGATAGCAGTTGTCGTTTCTTTTGTAGCCGTTATACTTGCCCATTTTAAGTATTGGCGCGACGACTGTGACTTCCGAGCACAAATTTATCCGTGGTTTGTATAATGTAGGGCCTGCGCATTTTGGCAATGTTGTCACGATGGGCTCTTTCGATGGCGTGCATCTTGGGCATCAGGCCATTATTGAGCAGTTAAAAGTCCAATCTAAGCGCTTGAAACTGCCCTCTTTAGTGATGATATTTGAGCCTCAGCCCCATGAGTTTTTTACCGGTGATAAAGCTCCGGCAAGACTGATGCGATTGGGAGAGAAGATTCAAGCCTTATTTGAGCAGGGTGTAGATCGTGTTTTATGCTTGCCCTTTAACCGCAAATTTAGCGAGTTAAGCTCTGATGAGTTTATCCAGCGAGTATTAATCAATGCGCTAGGTGTGCGCTATTTAGTTGTTGGTGATGATTTTCGCTTTGGTAGCGGGCGCAGTGGTGGTTATACAGATCTTGTTGCTGCAGGCGAGAACAACGATTTTCAGGTAACTGATACGCAATCATTTTTAATGGATGGCGAACGAGTAAGTAGTACTCTTATACGTGACCTGTTGCAGCAAAATAATTTTACGCAAGCGGCACATTTATTAGGTAAGCCTTATACGATTAGCGGCCGTGTTGTAAAAGGCCAGCAATTAGGCCGGCAGCTGGGGGCCCCAACAGCTAATGTGCATTTGCACCGTTACTGCTCACCCCTCGCCGGTGTGTTTGCGGTGACCGTTAGGCTAGCGTCGAATGAATGGGTTTGTGGCGTGGCAAATGTAGGTGTAAGGCCAACGCTTGGGGGGGATGCAAAACCCATTTTAGAGGTTCATCTTTTTGATAGATGCGACGATCTTTATGGGCAAAATATTATTGTTGAATTTAAGCATCAGCTTCGAGAAGAAAAGCGTTTTGAAAGTTTAGATGCGCTTAAAGTTCAAATACAGGCAGATATTGCCCACGCTCGCCGTTATTTTAAAATATAAGTGTGAGCTTTAAGTTTGAAATGTGAATTTGAAGCATAAAGCTTTGAGTGCTAGCTGTTGTTAATTAACCCCATTTGTTAACTATTTTTTTTATTAACGATGCAGAGATTGTCTCTGCCACTAATCATTGAAACCATTAGATAAAAACATGACCGATTATAAAGCAACTTTGAATTTACCAAATACGTCGTTTCCTATGAAAGCTAATTTAGCTCAGCGGGAGCCACAAATTTTAAAAAAATGGCAGGCGCAAGATGCCTACCAACTTATTCGAGATGCTAGGCGTGGTCGCGAGCAATTTATTTTGCATGATGGCCCTCCCTATGCCAACGGTAATATTCATATTGGTCATGCGGTTAATAAAATATTAAAAGATATTATTGTCAAATCAAAAACTTTAAGTGGTTTTGACTCGCCATATATCCCAGGTTGGGATTGTCATGGTCTACCTATTGAACACCAAGTTGAAAAGAAAATTGGTAAAGCCGGCGTTAAAGTTGATGTTAAAACATTCCGTCAAAAGTGCCGCGAATATGCGGCTAAGCAAGTTGAAGGCCAAAAGACAGATTTTGTACGCCTAGGTGTGCTGGGTGAGTGGGGTAATCCCTACTTAACCATGAACTTTAAAACCGAGGCAGATACAGTCCGTGCCTTGGGTAAAATTGCTGAGAATGGATTTTTAGTGCGCGGCTACAAGCCTGTTTACTGGAGTGTGGTGGGTGGCTCGGCACTTGCTGAGGCCGAGGTTGAGTATCAAGATAAAACCTCATTTTCTATCGATGTACGTTACAAGGTTGTCGATGAACAAGATTTAGCACAGCGTATTGATGGCTTAAAAGGCGAGGGCGAGTTATCGGTGCTAATTTGGACTACAACGCCTTGGACATTACCTGCTAGCTCTGCGGTTAGTGTTAATGCCAAATTTTCATATGTGGTAGTGCAGGCAGGTAGTGAGCGCCTACTTATTGCGGAAGATTTAATTGAAGCCGTTATGGGCCGTGGTGGTGTTGAGGACTACTCTATTGTTGGTCGCGTCAATGGTGAAGCGCTTGAAAATGTATTATTGCAACATCCTTTTTACGATAGAAAAGTGCCCGTCGTGTTGGGCGATCATGTCACCACCGATGCCGGTACCGGTTGTGTGCATACTGCCCCCGATCATGGTGCAGATGATTTTCTTGTTGCCCAAAAATACGGTATTGAGACAATCAATTATGTACAGTCAGATGGTACTTACAGAAGCGGCGTTGAGTTTTTTGCAGGCGATCACGTCTACAAAGTCGACGATAAAATTATTGCCCTACTAGAGTCGCGTGAAAAATTATTTTATCAAACCAAATTTGTACATAGTTTTCCACATTGTTGGCGCACCAAAACCCCCTTAATTTTTCGCGCAACACCACAATGGTTTATTACGCTCAATCATAAAGACTTACGCACAAAAATTAACAGCGCGATCGATGACGTAAAGTGGATCCCAAGTTGGGGTAAGGCGCGTATCGAAGGAATGATAGAAAATAGTCCCGATTGGTGTGTGTCGCGCCAGCGTACTTGGGGCGTGCCGATTACATTATTTGTGCATAAAGAGACGCAAGAGCTACACCCAAATACAGCTGAGCTTGTTGAAGTCGTT
>CAXMPB010000124.1:0-2941 GCA_964195035.1 Cellvibrionaceae bacterium
CAACAAGGTGCCCCTATTGTTGTTAAGGCCGACGGCCTTGCAGCAGGCAAAGGTGTCATCGTTGCAGAGACAATAGAGCAAGCTGAAGCCGCCATTAAAGACATGCTCTCAGGCAATGCCTTTGGTGAAGCAGGTTGTAAAGTGGTCATCGAAGAGTTTTTAGCCGGCGAAGAAGCCAGCTTTATTGTACTAGTCGATGGCAAACACAGCCTACCCATGGCGACCAGCCAAGACCATAAACGTGTCGGCAATAATGATACAGGTCTGAACACCGGAGGCATGGGCGCATACTCACCGGCACCCGTTGTTACTCCAGAAATACATGACCGCATCATGCTTGAGGTGATCGAACCTACGGTTGCAGGCATGGCCTTGGAAGGTAACGCATACACGGGTTTTTTATATGCAGGCTTAATGATAGACGCCGAGGGCACACCCAAGGTGATTGAATACAATTGCCGCTTTGGCGACCCAGAAACTCAACCTATTATGATGCGCCTTCAATCAGATTTGTCACAGCTATGTCTGCAAGCGATAGATGGGCAATTACAAAACTGTCAAACAAAATGGGATTCTCGCGCAGCGGTAGGTGTGGTATTAGCGGCTGGCGGTTATCCAGAGTCTTATCGCAAAGGCGATGTTATAAGTGGCTTACCTGCTGCACATGATTCTGACAAAAAGGTATTTCATGCAGGCACCGCACTCAATAATGATCAAGTCGTTACCCAAGGCGGCAGAGTATTATGCGCAACGGCACTAGGCAACACGGTGACTGAAGCGCAAGCAAGTGCTTACGAGCTTACACACCAAATTCAGTGGGACGACGTATATTATCGAGATGACATTGCTTACCGCGCGATAGCACGCGAGCACTCATCCACATAAAAAAATTATTTAATGCTTAGTGAGGCCTTTGCACGAGTGGGCATTTTTCTTTGTCGCAAAGCAAAATACACAAAGAGAGGAAGTTTACACAAAGTAGACGTCAGATTGAGTACACTTTTGTTCGGGCCCCTTACGGGATAAACCCAACAACTATCGTGCAAAGGTCTCTTGTTAGCTACAGCTTATTATTAGGCTTTAGTTATTAATAAAACGTTTTTTTTGATAGCTTATTGATGATAAGTTATCGATAACATCTTTAGGTCTAAGAGGTTCTTATGAGCACATCACGTCATTATTCTTTGTTCGATAAAATTATTATTGAATCTGATAAGGTCTTAAGAACTCTCAGCAAAAATGCCTCGACCGCGGCCCAGGCTTCGCCAGCTCAACATATGCAGCAAGAAGAGCTATCCCAAGAAGAATCAAACCTAGCTGCAGGCTTAATGCGCATTAATCATACCGGTGAGGTATGTGCTCAGGCGCTCTATCAAGGCCAAGCCTTAACGGCAAAATTACCCAACGTACGCATCGAGATGGAACAAGCCGCCTTGGAAGAAATTGACCACCTGAGCTGGTGCGATGAACGCCTACAGCAACTTAATAGCCAGCCAAGCCTTCTCAATCCAATTTTTTACGGACTTTCTTTTAGCATGGGTGCTGCAGCTGGCGCCATTAGCGACAAAGTAAGTTTAGGTTTTGTTGCCGCGACAGAAGAGCTTGTGTGTAATCATTTGCAAAAACATTTGAGCGAGCTGCCAGAAGGCGATGCTAAAAGCCGCGCTATTGTGACTAAAATGCTAGAAGACGAAGCACGGCATCAACAAACAGCAATCGATGCTGGTGGTAGCGAGTTTCCTGCACCGATTAAATTTGGCATGAAGCTAATGTCTGCCGTTATGACAAAAGCGACCTATCGTATTTAACACGGCAACTGAGCTTATAGTTAAAGTGACCGTTACAAAAAAATTAAATCCTGTTACTGAAACAGGCCTTTGAAGTATTGATCAAACAGCCAGTTTTAAGACTAGCCATTTACTGCCTAGAACAAGTTTCTAGGCAGTTCTGTAGGCTATTCCACTTCTACGATCTCATATTCATGATTCATATCAACACCGGCAGCTTCCATCATAACTGAGGCCGAGCAATACTTTGTAGCAGATAGCTCAACTGCTTTGGCGACTTGTTTTTCTTTAAGGTTAGTACCTGTTACAACAAACTTAATAGTAATTTTTGTAAAGGGCGAAGGTACTGCATCGGCACGCTCCGCCACTAATTCTGCTCGACAATCTCGTACATTTTGACGTGCTTTTTTGAGTATTCCGATCACATCAAAACTTGCACAGCCGCCAAGACCGATTAAAAGCATTTCCATTGGACGTATGCCCATATTGCGCCCGCCAAGGTCTTCTGGCCCGTCCATAACGACACTGTGGCCACTACCGGACTCGCCTAAAAACATAACGTTATCGACCCACTTAACCGTTGCTTTCATCACTACGCCTACCTTTTAAAATAATTTATTAAATTTATGCTTGACTCGCTGCTTAGCAAGACTACCATAGCTATTAAAGAGCGTCCCAAATTTGCACGCGTAATCACGTATATTCTTAAATGATTACAAAGGCATAGCTGTTTATGAGACGCATGTTCTCAGTAAACATTCAAGAAGTGCTACAATTACAAAAGAGTGTCTACATTATAGTATTAACAAACTAAGAAAGAGGATATTCCCTTGGTTGGTATACCTGCATCATCAATTATTAAAGATTTAGATAATTTTTTAGCGCATTGTCACCGCCGCCGTTACCCCGCAAAAAGCACGCTCATTTACGCTGGCGATAAGAGCGAATCGCTTTATTATATTGTTAAAGGCTCTGTTACCGTTATCATCGAGGACGACGAAGGTCGTGAAATGATCGTTGCCTATCTAAATAATGGTGACTTTTTTGGTGAAATGGGCGTCTTCGAACAACAAGATGACTCTCGAAGCGCGTGGATAAGAGCAAAAGTCGAATGTGAAGTTGCCGAGATAAATTACACTAAGTTTCGTGAGCTC
>CAXMPB010000125.1:0-5554 GCA_964195035.1 Cellvibrionaceae bacterium
TCTATCGCCAAAAACATGAGCCCTCAAGCATTTTCAGTATGCAAATTATGACTCCGCATGAGATTTTAATACTTGATGAGGAGCTTAGGACTTTTCATTGTTTTTTAGAAGGCAGCAGGCGGGTACTTATAAGATATGTAGCAACAAAAAGGGGTAACTCTAAAACTAGATAAGTGCGACTGGTCGTCTAATGAAGGTAATGGTTGAGTCTGAGTTATGAGAAATCACGCTTTTTACTGAATTCTTTAACAAAGCGCCCGATAAGCATTCGGACTTGAGCGGCCATTGAATATAAAAAGCCACCACCAATCAGTAATAAACCAATCAGCGTGACGATCTCTTGAGATAACGAGGGCTCTAATAATTGGTTCGCGCTATACATCAGTACTAATCCCCAAAAAAAGATAACAACGCCGAGTTTAAAGCTCGGGAATACTTTTTCTGGGGGTGTCGCATAGTAATCGTAAAGCAATTGCTTCCACTCTTTATTTACCCGCTGCTTGTTTAGCTGCATTACTTTGATCTACCTTAATGGCCCTAACAGAAATTATAGTAAGTATAGACAATTTTTGAGTTATTGAAGGGCAGTTTGAGCAAATGATGAGAGGCTTTAAATAGAAGTTAAAACGTTATTTTTTCCAGGTCTCAGAGGCTGCTTGATCGCTAGTTTTAGCCTCGACCCAATATTCTGAATCGCTTGTTATAGCCTTTTTCCAAAAAGGCGCATCGGTCTTTAGAAAATCCATAATAAATTCACAGGCGTGAAAGGCAGCTTTACGATGAGCGCTATTTATACCGACAAAGACAATCTGTTCGCCAAGATTCATCGGGCCTATTCTATGTATGATACGCGCGCTTATAATGGGCCAGCGTTGGGCTGCTTGTTCGCAAATATGAGTTAAGGTTTTTTCGGTCATGCCCTCAAAATGTTCTAAAAATAGAGCCTCGCCACGACCGTCATCAAACTCGCGAACTAAACCACAAAAAGTCACAATGGCGCCAATACTAGGAGCATCATTACATAGGGTTTGATATTCGTCGCTATGAGAAAAATCGTCGGTTTGAATAGAGATAGAAAGATTCATAATAGCCGGTTTAGCCACCTGTGACGGGTGGAAAAAAGGCAATTTCATCGCCATCACTAATAGTAGAATCGTTACTACCTATTTCGTGATTAATGGCGATTAATACTGACGGCTTAGATATTGTTGTCGCCCATGGTTCACCTCGGCTAATTAGAATTGCGCGCACGTCTACAGCAGTTTTTAAATTGTCACTCCATTCGAGGACTTCACTCTCACAGTTGAGTTGGTCTCTAAGGCTGGCAAAATAACGCAGTTGGAGCATAGTCAATATCTACCGGTTGATTAAATCTGTTGTTAGCAATACCTAGATTGTACTACTGAATTGTACTACTGAATTGTATTACAAGATTAGACTGTGGGGGAGGGCAATTAGGTTGCTTGCCAATCACCAGACTTTCCACCGTGTTTTTCAAGCACACGAATACCGTGAATACTCATGGTTTTATCAACGGCTTTACACATATCATAAATCGTTAATGCTGCAATACTTGCGGCGGTTAAGGCTTCCATTTCGACACCAGTTTTACCTGCAAGTTTACATAAAGCGCGTATGCCCACACGATTTTGCTCGGGCTGTGGAATTAAATCGATAGTGATTTTAGTCAGTGCAAGGGGATGACACAGGGGGATAAGGTCGGCGCATTTTTTAGCGGCTTGAATACCGGCAATACGTGCGGTGGCAAATACATCACCCTTCGCATGACCGCCTTCAATAATTAATTGCAAGGTAGCCGGTAACATCGTGATATAAGCCTCGGCAACCGCTTGGCGGGCAGTGACGGTTTTATCACTAATGTCAACCATATGGGCTTGCCCATTACTATCAACGTGGCTCAATGTACTCATAAGCTTATGCTCTTAGCTAATCAGAGACCTTTGCACGATAGCTGAAATCCTCCGTAGCGGGTTTACCCCTAAAGGGGGTAACAAGTAAAGCGGTACTCAATCGGTCGTCTACTGTGTTGTAGTCGCCCTCTTTTCGTGCTCTTTTACCTTGCTACGAAGAAAAATCCCTACTTGTGTAAACGTATCAATTAGTAGTAATTAGTAGGTTTTCTAATATTTTACTGTAAATGTCACTTAAAGAATCAAGGTCATCAATGTTGACCGACTCATCAATCTGATGAATAGTTGCATTGGTTGGTCCTAGTTCTAACACTTGACTGCCAGTTGGTGCAATAAAACGCCCGTCGGAGGTTCCGCCTGCGGTAGATAGTACCGTATCGCGACCCGTGACTGCTTTGATTGCGTCAACTGAGGCGCTAACAAGTTTGCCCTCAGCCGTTAAAAAGGGGTTGCCGCTAAGATTCCATTCAAGATCGTAATCTATGTCTTTAACAAGACCATGTCGTAGAAAAATCGACTCTGTTCTCTCTTTTAATATCTCGGCTGTAAGCTCAGTTGAGAATCGAAAGTTAAAGATAATATTAGCTTCTCCGGGGATGACATTGGTAGCCCCTGTGCCGCTATTAATATTTGAGATTTGAAAGCTCGTCGCGGGGAAAAAATCATTGCCGTGATCCCACTGTTCAGTAGCAAGCTCGGTTAGCACTGGCGTGATTTTATGAATGGGGTTGTCTGCCAATTGCGGGTAAGCGACATGGCCTTGCTTGCCTTTAACCGTCAGTATTGCGCCCAATGAACCACGACGACCATTTTTAATGGTATCGCCTACCAAACTGGTACTCGATGGTTCGCCGACTAAACACCACTCTAGGTGAGTATTGTTTTGTTGTAGCCATTCAATGACTTTGACCGTGCCGTTTTTCGCGGGGCCCTCTTCATCGGCGGTAATCAAAAAGGCAATTTGACCTTCATGCTTAGGGTGTTTTTGAATAAAATCTTCACAAGCGGTAATCATTGCAGCGAGGCTGCCTTTCATATCGGCAGCACCGCGACCATAGAGCATAGAATCTTTTATGGTGGGTTCAAAAGGTGGCGTTTGCCAGTCGCTCTCGCGACCCGTAGGCACGACATCGGTATGGCCTGCAAAGCAAAAAATAGGCGCCTTGGCGTTACTATCGCTATCATTATTTGCACTGCCATTGCGTATTGCCCATAAATTTTCTACCGCCTCGTCACCTTCACCAAAAGTGAGGGTTTTACAGCTAAAGCCCAATGCTTCTAAGCGTGCTCGCATTATCCCTTGGCAGCCAACGTCTAATGGCGTAACCGAAGCTCGCGATATAAGTTCAACGGCTAGGCTGACCGTAGCGGATAGATTTTCTGATAAATTAGTTGTTGGCATGTAGTTCTTCATTCAGTGCAATGGCTGTTTTATTGGTTTTACATTCAACGGCGCCACTTAGAGAATTGCGTCTGAAAAGCAAGTCAGATTTGCTGGCAAGGTCGCGCGCTTTTACTTCTTTTACTAAATTGTTAGCGTCATCTAACACATTAACTTTGGTGCCAGCAGTAACATAAAGACCCGACTCTACAACACAGCGATCGCCAAGAGGAATGCCAATACCAGCATTGGCACCCAGTAGGCATTCTTTACCGACAGAGATAATGATGTTGCCGCCGCCCGATAAAGTGCCCATTGTCGAGCAACCTCCGCCTAAATCAGAGCCATCGCCGACAACGACGCCAGCAGAGATTCGGCCTTCGATCATACCTGTGCCTAATGTGCCGGCATTAAAATTAACAAAGCCTTCGTGCATAACAGTTGTACCTTCACCAATATAAGCACCCAGTCGAACACGAGCGGTGTGAGCAATGCGCACACCCGTGGGTACAACGTAGTTCGTCATTTTAGGAAATTTATCAACACACTCTACGGTCAAGGTTTCTCCATTTAAGCGAGATTTAAGTTGAGCTTCGGGCAATTCATCTAGATCAATAGCCCCTTTATTTGTCCAAGCAACATTAGGTAAGATCCCAAAAATACCAGATATATCGGTCTCGTGAGGCTTAACTAATCGATGCGATAACAGTTGTAATTTAAGGTAGGCACCCGGTACCGATGTTGGTGCTGAATTTTCGGCACAAAAGCTGAGTACAACGGGTCTTTTGCTGCTTGCCATTTTTTCAGCAATCGATGCCTGTTCACATTCACCCGCATCACTTAATGCATTGGCTAAGGTTTTCAATTGTGAATGATTTAAGCGGCAATCACTGCTGTCGTCTTCATTGCTAATGATTGATTCTATAGACTCAAAAAGAGCAGCCGATGGTTGTATTACAGGTAGTGGGTAATAAACTTCTAACCATTCATTTTTTTTGTTATGAGTACCTACACCTAAACCAAAACAGTATGATTGTGACATTGTAAATCCTTAATTCATTCAGTAAAAATTAGTAGTTAGAGCGAATGTAACGCTTAATCGCTGAGCCTATCGTTTGTTATGTTCTTTGTTATATTGTTTTTTTATAACAGAAGCGCTTTGTAATCAGCCTCTTTAAAGCCAACCATCAGCTGGGTTTTTGTTGCTACACTGGTTTCTAATAGTGGTCGTTTAATGAGTGTTGGCGACTCTAGTATCGCCGCTGTCGCTGTTTGTGCCGTCATGCCATTCTTAACACTGTCAGCTAATTCTTTCCATGTTGTACTGCGCTTATTTACGAGTGTCTCCCAGCCAACAATATCGATCCATGTGCTTACTTGCTCGGGACTTAGCCCATCGCCACGAAAGTCATGAAATTGATAATCAAGGTGATTAAGCTCTAGCCATTTGCGGGCTTTTTTAACGCTATCGCAGTTTTTAATGCCGTATAAAGTGATCATATGAAAGCGTGCTTAGTTGATTAGAATGGTTAGTTGTAGTGTTTGACTGTCGTGGTTGGCAATAGCTTTATGCTATTAAAATGGGTATGTATTATAACAGAGTTTTAAGGCAATAAGGTTTGTTTACGGATATTGACGCGATA
The DNA here is from genome assembly GCA_964195035.1 of Cellvibrionaceae bacterium. Taxonomy (GTDB): domain Bacteria; phylum Pseudomonadota; class Gammaproteobacteria; order Pseudomonadales; family Cellvibrionaceae; genus CANLBN01. The sequence goes on from CAXMPB010000125.1 coordinate 4,956, forward strand.
GGGCTTTATAAGAAATTTAAGTTTACGCCCAGTTAATGTTTATACCCAATTGCAGTTTAAACGGAGTTGAGCAGGTGGCCCATTTTTTCTTTTTTGATTTTCAAGTAATTATGAGTCCCTTGATGCGGTTCGATTTCTACGGCAATTCTCTTTGCTATCTCGATGCCATTTTCTCGAAGAGAGGCAATTTTTCTGGGGTTATTAGTCAGCACATTAATGTGTGAAACATCTAAATCTTCCAATATCATTGCTGCGACATTAAAGTCGCGGGCGTCTTGATGAAAGCCAAGTTTTTCATTTGCCTCCACGGTGTCATAGCCTTCGTCTTGTAAGTTGTAGGCTTTAATTTTATTGACAATGCCAATGCCGCGTCCCTCTTGACGAAGATACAAAATCAGGCCGCCATGCTTAGCAATGTATCCCATCGCAAAGTTTAGCTGCTCACCGCAATCGCAGCGACGCGAAGAAAAAACATCACCCGTCATACATTCGGAATGCACGCGTACATTAGGCAGTAAAGATTTATGATCACTTTCGCCGCTAGACCTTAATACGATATGAGGAAATTCGGCATACTCACTGTCGTAGGCGAACATCTC